>NZ_JAZEZK010000069.1:0-470 GCF_037028485.1 Acinetobacter sp. 102 | reverse complement strand
GGTGGTTCAGGAGTGCTGTGTCTAGAATATGGCCCAGATAATTGGAATACCAATATCAGTGGAGTGGATCTAGTTAGAAGTGCCCAGCTTCTTTTATTAACAGATGCAATGACTGTATTGGAGATGAATGTAGAACCTGTACCATCTAGGCATTCTGAAACAATAGGTCAAAAATTAAGAGGTGTTTCAGAAAGATTCATTGAAACACCTATGTTACGTCACATACTCTTGGGTAGTGATTCTGAGAAAATGGACTTTAAGATTGCCATCTCAAGCTTTCGAGACAAAACCGTTATTGTTCCAACAAATATTCAGAACAAATCTCTACCTGACATCGTACCATCATTTTCTAATGAAAGATTTGAATTGTCTGGATGGGCAATACGAATTGATTCTGTTCCTCAATTAAAGGAATCCGTAAATGACCGAGTTTCATTAGAATCCTTTTTAGGCAATTTATGGCCTGCTCA
>NZ_JAZEZK010000068.1:0-602 GCF_037028485.1 Acinetobacter sp. 102 | reverse complement strand
TGCGTTTGAGTCGTTCCATTGTCAATAGTCACGCCCGTCTGACTCAGCACAGTTTTATTTGTTCCTGTACCTGCAGTGACCGTATCAATATTCAAATCCTTGCTTAAACTAAAATCAATGGTGGTGGTGCCTTTGCCATCATTCACCGCAGTTGATTTAAGATTAGTTTCGCCTGTGGCTAAGCCAATATCTACCGTATCTGTCGGCTTCACTTGTGTCGCAGCCAAATTACTGTCTGATTTTACATTCCAGCCCTTGTTGGCATTCTGTGCAACATCGCTGACTGACTTTAACTGTTCCTCGGTCGCGGCTTGTTTACTGTTATAAGTTGCGTTCGGGTCCCATGTAGTATTGGTCAAGCCATTGATTCGACCTGTGACACCATTCACCGTTACAGGGTTGCTGCCTGCGCCTGATCCAATCGTGACTTGATTGGCGAGACGGATATCCACATTATTGCCTTGGTTGCTGATCACAAGGTTACTGTCTGCATTGGAAATATCTACAGTACCGTCAGGTGCAACATTGCTCTTACTTGCAGCATTCTTATTGGTGGTGAGGTTCCAACCCTTATTGGCAATTTGCTGAACTTCATTCAATTG
>NZ_JAZEZK010000067.1:0-605 GCF_037028485.1 Acinetobacter sp. 102 | reverse complement strand
AATTCTTATGGGATTTATGCGTCACTAGGCATAATTCCACATTTAGAAGATCCTGGTGTTGCAGGCAATAATGTTTTTTCTGCGGTCACAGCAGATGAGTTCAAAACTTTTTATGAAAAGGTAGAAGAACAAGCTGCTATTGCAAGAAACGCCTTAAATGAAACAGATGATGATAAAGCATTAGCCCTATGGCGGCAGGTTCTGGGTAATCGTTTTCCACGTTCGGCATCACACAAAAGTGCAAACTCTGCTGATATGGCCAGCTCTTTAATCCGTTCTGCTCTAGGTGCGGGATTAACATTTCCATCAACCCCTGTTTATCCAAATAAACCAGGAGGCTTTGCGTAATGGAACTGCTAAAAACACCATTAGAACGCCTAGCTCAAGAACGGCAGTTATTGACTGATCTTGAGAAAGAGAAAAATAGTTTTAAGATTCAGGAGTGGAACTCAACAGAAACAAATGAATTGCATTTGAACTTCTCTCTAAAGATAGGAACTATAGATTTTAATGGTGTTTTAGTATATCCAGAGCTTTTCCCAGAGCTACCAGCATATATACGCCCACAAAAATCTGGTGAAAGATGGAGTATCTTGCACCAGTAT
>NZ_JAZEZK010000066.1:0-605 GCF_037028485.1 Acinetobacter sp. 102 | reverse complement strand
GATTCTTATGGGATTTATGCGTCACTAGGCTTAATTCCACATTTAGAAGATCCTGGTGTTGCAGGCAATAATGTTTTTTCTGCGGTTACAGCAGATGAGTTCAAAACCTTTTATGAAAAGGTAAAAGAACAAGCTGCTATTGCACGAAACGCCTTAAATGAAACAGATGATGATAAAGCATTAGCTCTATGGCGGCAGGTCTTGGGTAATCGTTTTCCTCGTTCGGCATCACACAAAAGTGCAAATTCTGCTGATATGGCCAGTTCTTTAATCCGTTCAGCTCTAGGTGCAGGATTAACATTTCCATCAACCCCTGTTTATCCAAATAAACCAGGAGGCTTTGCGTAATGGAACTGCTAAAAACACCATTAGAACGCTTGATTCAAGAACGGCAGTTATTGACCGATCTTGAAAATGAGGAAAACAGTTTTAAGATTCAGGAGTGGAACTCAACAGACACTAATGAACTGCATTTAAACTTCTCTCTCAAGATAGGAACTATAGATTTTAATGGTGTTTTAGTATATCCAGAGCTTTTCCCAGAGCTACCAGCATATATACGCCCACAAAAATCTGGTGAAAGATGGAGTATCTTGCACCAGTAC
>NZ_JAZEZK010000065.1:0-614 GCF_037028485.1 Acinetobacter sp. 102 | reverse complement strand
TTGGGTAACTTGGATGATGCGGCGGTTAAATATGATGACCCTGCAACTAAAGACAAAGTGACTTTAGCGGGCGCAGGTGGCACCACCATTACCAATGTTAAAGCTGGTGCGGTGAACTCGACTTCGACCGATGCAATCAACGGTAGCCAATTACACGGTGTAGCCGATAGCGTTAAAACTGCAATTGGTGGCAACACGACGATTGATGCAACGACGGGAGCAATCACCACAAGTAACATTGGTGGCACAGGCTCTAACACTATTGATGGTGCGATCACCAGCGTTAAAGCAACAACAGACAAAGGTATCAACTTTGGTGGCACAACAGGCAAGAACAACTATGCCTTGGGTAGTGATATCAACGTTAAAGGCGACAGCAACATTACCAGCACGACAGTTGCAGGCGGTGTACAACTGGGCTTAGGCGATACGCTGAATGTTAAAGATGCAATCAATGTGGGCAGTGGTGCAACCAAAGTTAAGATTGATGGCACGACCAATACCATTGGTGGCTTAAGCAACACGACTTGGAATGGCACAGCAGTATCAGGTCAGGCAGCGACTGAAGATCAATTGGCAGCAGTTGATGGCAAGCTTGGTAACTTGGACGATGC
>NZ_JAZEZK010000064.1:0-652 GCF_037028485.1 Acinetobacter sp. 102 | reverse complement strand
AGCAACCAAAGACAAGATCACGCTTGCAGGTGCAGGTGGCACCACCATTACCAATGTTAAAGCTGGTGCGGTGAACTCGACTTCGACTGATGTAATCAACGGCAGTCAATTACACGGTGTTGCAGACAGCGTTAAGACAGCAATTGGTGGCAACACGACGATTGATGCAACGACGGGTGCAATCACCACAAGTAACATTGGTGGCACAGGCTCGAACACGATTGATGGTGCGATCACTAGCGTTAAAGCAACTGCAGACAAAGGCATCAACTTTGGTGGCACAACAGGCAAGAACAACTATGCCTTGGGTAGTGATATCAACGTTAAAGGCGATAGCAACATCACCAGCACGACAGTTGCAGGCGGAGTTCAACTGGGCTTGGGCGATACGTTGAATGTTAAAGATGCAATCAATGTGGGCAGCGGTGCAACCAAAGTTAAGATTGATGGCACAACCAATACTATTGGTGGCTTAAGCAACACGACTTGGAACGGCACAGCAGTATCAGGTCAAGCGGCAACCGAAGATCAATTGGCAGCAGTTGATGGCAAGTTGGGTAACTTGGACGATGCGGCGGTTAAATATGATGACCCTGCAACCAAAGACAAGATCACGCTTGCAGGTGCAGGTGGCACCACGATTACTAACGTG
>NZ_JAZEZK010000063.1:0-721 GCF_037028485.1 Acinetobacter sp. 102 | reverse complement strand
ATTGCCACCTACAATATTCTTCACATTATTAGCGGTGTTGAATAATTGGCTACCATTAACTGCATCAGTCGAGGTTGAGTTCACTGCACCAGCTTTCACGTTAGTAATGGTTGTACCGCCTGCGCCCGCTAAAGTCACTTTGTCTTTGGTTGCAGGGTCATCATATTTAACCGCCGCATCGTCTAAGTTACCAAGCTTGCCATCAACTGCTGCCAATTGATCTTCAGTTGCTGCCTGACCTGATACTGCTGTGCCGTTCCAAGTCGTGTTGCTTAAGCCACCAATGGTATTGGTCGTGCCATCAATCTTAACTTTGGTTGCACCGCTACCCACATTGATTGCATCTTTAACATTCAAGGTATCGCCTAAGCCAAGTTGAACTCCGCCTGCAACTGTCGTGCTGGTGATGTTGCTGTCGCCTTTAACGTTGATATCACTACCCAAGGCATAGTTGTTCTTGCCTGTTGTGCCACCAAAGTTGATGCCTTTGTCTGTGGTTGCTTTAACGCTGGTGATCGCACCATCAATCGTGTTCGAACCTGTGCCACCAATGTTACTTGTGGTGATTGCTCCCGTCGTTGCATCAATCGTCGTTGAGCCACCAATTGCGGTCTTAACGCTGTCTGCAACACCGTGTAATTGACTGCCGTTGATTGCATCCGTCGAAGTTGAGTTCACCGCACCAGCTTTAACATTGGTAATGGTGGTGCCACCTGCGCCC
>NZ_JAZEZK010000062.1:0-779 GCF_037028485.1 Acinetobacter sp. 102 | reverse complement strand
GCTTACCTTAATTGATTTAGCAATTGGAGTTGATTTAAAAGCAGGGAAGAATGTTGATGTTCTCAAAGTTTAGCAAAAGATTCTTGTCAAAAAATATTGGAACTTCTTCAAAAAAAAATGCAATCATTGAGGCGGCAAAGAAATCTGATATTAAAAGTTTTGAATTATCTTAAATAGTAGAGTATTCAAACCTAATCCATCGATTTCTTCAGGGGCAGCTGTTTATAAAGGTGCTTCTAATGATGATATTTATATAGCTTTTAAAGAAATAGTTGGAATTAGAACATTCCCGAGTACAGGTAGTCCGATGTAGCAAACGATTAAAGGGAAAAACTGATTAAGTGGTCAAACTGGTTATATTATTCGTGTACCACAGCAAGATGGAAGTACGGTGGTATTAAGGAATTTCTCTTTATCACAATATGTTTCAAAAGCGCGATTTACAATTGAGATTCAAAAACCTGCTGGGATAAATAAGCGTACTCTGGAGTTAAAGCTTTAATGAATCAAATAGATGCAATTATTTATAATCTAAAAAAGTATAATCTTACTATGGGCTTGGCTGATTTGTGGTTTGGCTGTAATTCTGATGCTGTTAAGGAGGATCATCCCAATATCTCGATTGAATATGACCCAGAAGCAGCATTCTTTAAAGCCTTATTAGTACTATTGGAAAGTGGTGACTGGTGTTTATTCTATACATTGAATAGTCAAGATCCGTCTTTAGATGGTGAGCATCTCACTGGTTCTCCACAAGAGCAAATTACCTTGCTGAAACA
>NZ_JAZEZK010000061.1:0-878 GCF_037028485.1 Acinetobacter sp. 102 | reverse complement strand
GGTGGTGACATGGTGAAAAATATCCCTGATTCTTTGACATTTCCATTCACTGTATGGATGTCAGAAAACGGCTTTTACCCTTGTACTAAGAAGAATGTACTTGTCATGAAACGTGGCAATGAAGTAGCAAAAATTTCAATGGTTGAAACAGAGCAAGGCTTTTCAATGAATGATGTTTGTCAAAAAAGATTCTTATCGTTCTGCCGTGCATATTTAAACCGAGACAAAAATTACATTGATCAATTGCGTATGCGAGGCATGGCAAAGATGAATCAAAACAGTTATCAGATGGTGGCGTAAATGAATATCAAAACTGTAGTTGTCAAAGCCCATGTACGTTACTGGGAAGATACTGAAATTAATGGTGTTGAAGATACAACTGATGGTGCAAACGTACCATGCAAACAAGGTGAATTATGGTGTCCTCGCATCGATGTCGAAACTGGGATTATTGAAAATTGGGAAATTGGAAAGACTGCTTTTGTTCACTACAAAGTGACTGATTGTTGTGGTTGGGAGTTGGTCAGCTCTGATGGAACTACAATCAAAAATCGAGAAGATGGCTATGTACCCGATACCTTGTGCCCTGCCGAGGAAGGTTATGGTGACTACATCATTATGAATATTGATGAAAACGGTCAGATCGCTAAATGGAAATTTGATTTAGATGATTTTCAGGATGAGGACGAGTAAATGACTAAAGATATTGAGAGAGAAAATATGACTTATGAGGAAAAAATAAAGCAGGTTGATATTTTTAACGCATGGGCACATTCACAAGGTTTTGATATACGGATGTCTGGTGAAACAGAACATAGCGATAAAGAAACTCATTGTGCATTCTTAGGGTGGATGGCTTCACTTAAAAAACTCGAAGG
>NZ_JAZEZK010000060.1:0-909 GCF_037028485.1 Acinetobacter sp. 102 | reverse complement strand
ACTGCCATTCACCGCATCAGTCGAAGTGGCATTCACATCACCTTTGGCGACATTGGTGATCTTTTGATTGCCTGCACTAATTCCGTTCTTGCTAATACTTGGACTATTCGCGATCGCATTGCCACTACCATCTACAAAGCTAAGACCATTGCTATTGATCAATGTGCCTGCTGCGTTGACACTATCGACTTTCAGATCTTTGCTTAAACTAAAATCAATGGTGGTGGTGCCTTTGCCATCATTCACCGCAGTCGATTTAAGATTGCTTTCACCTGTGGCTAAGCCGATATCGACCGTATCTGTCGGCTTCACTTGTGTCGCAGCTAAGTTACTGTCTGATTTTACATTCCAGCCCTTGTTGGCATTCTGTGCAACATCACTGACTGACTTTAACTGTTCCTCGGTCGCGGCTTGTTTACTGTTATAAGTTGCGTTCGGGTCCCATGTGGTATTGGTCAAGCCATTGATTCGACCTGTCACACCATTCACCGTTACAGGGTTGCTACCTGCGCCTGATCCAATCGTGACTTGATTGGCTAAACGGATATCCACATTATTGCCTTGGTTGCTGATCACAAGGTTACTGTCTGCATTAGAAATATCTACAGTACCGTCAGGTGCAACATTGCTCTTGCTGGCCGCATTCTTATTGGTGGTGAGGTTCCAACCCTTATTGGCAATTTGCTGAACTTCATTCAATTGACTGCCATTCACCGCATCAGTCGAACTCGCATTTACATCACCTTTGGCCACGTTGGTGATCTTTTGATTACCTGCACTAATTCCGTTCTTGCTAATACTTGGGCTATTTGCGATTGCATTGCCACTACCATCCACAAAGCTAAGACCATTACTATTGATCAATGTTCCTGCTGCATTGACACTATTCACTGCCAAGTCTTTTGATAA
>NZ_JAZEZK010000006.1:0-225195 GCF_037028485.1 Acinetobacter sp. 102 | reverse complement strand
ACGCAGGTTTTAGATGGTCTAGCGTGCTTTTTTGTTTCTGTGTGAGATAAATATAAGAAAACTTAGTTTTATTGTCAATAAGAAATCTTATTTATTCTTAAGAAAACTTATTTTCCATGTTTTAATAGACATAAGAAAACCCACACAGGGTGGGGGAGGTGTCTATGAAATTAATCCATATATTGTTTTTGGTTTTTGTGGCTTTTTCTTTGATTAGTATTTCAAAGCAATTCTCTGTAAGTTTAGTAGTGATTTATGGAGTATGGATATCTGGCTTCCTTTTTGGGTTAGGAGTATATGAGGTGTCAAAGAAACTTAATGCTCGCACAAAAGATAGCAACAATTGATCCCCATATGAATTTCCAATGATCAAGGTAAAAGCGTACTAAACAGTGAGCTAACCTAGAAGTCCAGTGTTTTTCATAACATCCTGTCATCACAATCCATGTATCATGACTATTAGATTTTGGTGGCTCGATGTACTTACCATGCCACCATTCTTTCAACCAATTAATCATAAACTCCCCATTAAATTAGTAGTGTTTTGGTATTGAAATTCTTTTAGCTTTTTCTCACACGTTTTGGACGTGATCCGCCTAATGGTCTAAATGCATCTATGACAAGCCCCACTAGCTCCATGCCATCTTCAAACTCGATGATATTGGGGTTGAAGTTAGGATTAAGTGCTTGTAAATACTTACGTTCATCACTTTCTATGACAAGTTTTTTAAAAGTCGCATCTGAGTTATTTCGAACAACAATCAAATCTTCTGAAAGTAGGTCACAAACTTGAAAGTGTGGGTTAACTAAAATGTAATCACCTTCCATATAAGTTGGGAAGTTACTTACACCAACTACTCTTAGGTAAAAACAACCATCTGGATCATCTGCACTTAAGGGTGGTAGCCATTCATTAATTTTGTTTGGATCAATTTCTTCTACAGAAGTCATAGCACCAGCTTGCACCCAAGAAAGCACAGGAATGAGTTTTGCGCTCACTGGAACAACGTTATTGTCAAGTTGAGGGCCACTCTCATCACCATGAGTAATGTATGAAGTGGATACTCCAAAATAAGCTGCCATTTTACTCAAAGGATCAGCCTTAGGTGCATAAGCATCCTTTTCCCATCCCGTCACATTAGGCGCACTAACCCCCACGATTTTCGCTAAATCGCCTTGAGTTAAATTCTTTTCACGTCGTAGGGCGCGAATACGCTGACCCATTGTTTCAAGTTTTTTCATATAAGTTATCTTACATGTTGCAAAAATAAGTTATCTTTGTTTTAATACTAAGAAATCTTATTTTTGAGATGAGAGAAATGACCAAACAAGAAGCATTCAAATTGCTTGGTGTAAATGGTGTTGAACTCGCTGGAATGTTAGGGATTGCACCGTCAGCCATTTATCAATGGCCTGAACAAAAGATCCCATTAGCCCGTGAGTATCAGATCAGAGACCTAGCAGGTGGCAAAGAGCCACTAAAACGAACTACAGCAACAGCCTAAGGAAACTCAAATGAGTCTTGATAAAAATTCTACGCATGTGCGTTTGTCTCCTGAAAATCATCAACGAGCAAAAGTCTTAGCAAATTTCAAAGGTAAGAACTTGGCTCAGTATCTCGCTTGGCTACTTGAGAAAGAAATCGCTGGCGAGTGGCACATTCTTAATATAGAGGCAAAAAACATGGAGCGCTTGGGATTGACAGGTTTAATAAGGGAACTTAGCACCGAAGTCGAAATCGATGAGGGATTTGAAGGGATTAATGGTAATCAAGGGCAATAAAAAACCGCTTTCCTGCAGGAACAGGTTTAGCGGTCGCGTTCAATCGGAGATAAATCTTATGAACCATCAAATATTAGCAGACATTGAACTAAATCGGAAGATTAGTTTGTTTCAGAAAGCGGTTGAGGCTTACACGCTTAATCGGACACTCGAAAATTCAGTTGCTTTGGCAAAAGCTAAGGCTGAGCTGGCTAGTTATGCGTGGGGTGTTTGATGAGTGCGTTAAAACAAGCTGAGATCATCCCAATCTCAAAAGGTAAGAGCAATATGACAGATAAGTTTGAGGAAGGTCATGTCCGCTCAAGTTGGCAGTACAGACGTGATGTATATCCATTCTTATCTGATGCAGCTCGACATGTCTATTTCATGCTTGAGGGCTATATCAATGGGTTTAATAAAGAATCTGACTATGTTAGCTACTCACAGCTTCAAGAAGAAAAGCGTCATAAAGATAATCCAAAAGCTAGAAAATCAAGCTCAAAAACCGTTAGTAAAGGGCTTGACGAGTTAATTTCATTGGGTGTTATCAGTGTTATTTCTACACATCCAAAATTAGGAAATCAGTACAAAATTAACGAAGTTTCACTAGCTGACCACTTTACTAAGGAAAGTACTTCACCTAGTACAGCACTTTACCTAGTAAAGCACGACCACTTTACTAAGGAAAGTACTAGCACTTTACCTAGTAAAGACACAATAGATAATACTTATAGAAATATTTATAGAGAGAGTGACGCTCAACAAAATCCAGTCGAAGAAGTTTTAAAAATTTGGCAACCTGATTTACATCAACTCAATTCTTGGATGCAAAGATCAGGTTTACCAAAAATCAATCAAGCTCAAGCTGAAGAAATTTTGCTTGAAATCAATCCTCACTACGAAAGCAAAATTCACACTGGTGCAGTAACCAACACTCAGATGTATTCAAATTTTGTGAAGTGGATTAAGCGTGATTTCAACCTCACTGAAAAACTATTCAAGCAAGCAGAACAAAACAACACTCAAACAATCAATCCTCAAAACTATCAAGCTGACATGGGGGATTGGTAATGAGTCATATCCATAATATCCCGATGGAACAAGCTGTACTTACAGCACTCATGACAGTTGCGAACTCTTTTGATGTGGTGAGCAATGATCTTGATGAAGATTGCTTCTTTCCTGAAAGACATAAGCAAATCTTCACAGCTATTGCAGAACTGGCGAATGATAACAAGCCTTATGACTTCGTAATGGTTGAGCAGCAACTCAAACAGAAAAACGTAATTCATTTGATGGGTGGTTCTGAATACCTACTGCAAATGAGTAGTGAAGCGCCTTCGAGTTTCTACAACCTTGAGTCATACACTGCTGAACTAAACAAATTCAAAGCTCATCGTGAAGTTGAGAAGATGGGTGAGAGTATTACTCAAATTTCTCAAGACCTAACCATTCCAGATATTCACATTGCTGCTGAAGCTGTGCTTGATGGAAAGAAAACTGGAATTGATGCAGAAAAATCTAGTTTTACTTTTGAAGAAGCGATCAAGCGTTCTGTAGATCGATTGATTCAAAAAGCAGAAGCTAAAGCGAACAAGCAATACACGGGTGTTAAATTTAATCTAACCCACTTGGATAACTTGGTTGGATTAATTCAGAAAGGTCATTTTTGCGTGATCGGTGGTAGACCTGGCTCAGGTAAATCAACACTGGCGCAAATGGTCGCTATTCAGACTGCTATTCAGTACAGAGAAGCTGTTTTGGTTGTTTCGGCTGAAATGGATGTAGAGACATTCACAAATCGTTGTGTATCAGCTTTAACGCATATTCCTTACGACAATATTCACAATGCTCAATTGTTTGATGGCATGTTGCAGCAGTTTGCAGAAGCTCAAAGTCGCTTTGAGAAATTACCTATTCACATTGAAGACAAGCAAAAGCCAACGATAGCAGAAATCCACTCATACGCCCGTAAAGCAAAGCGCAAATACAAGCAGCTTGGTTGCATCATCATCGATTACTTGCAGCTTGTGCGAGATCCGAGCAAGAAAGATCGCTATCAAGAAGTCAGTTCAATCAGCCGTGATTTAAAAGCACTAGCGAAAGAGTTCAATTGCCCAGTGATTGCATTAGCTCAATTAAACCGTGAATCAGAGAAAGGCAAACGCCCTAAAGCCTCTGATCTCAAAGAATCAGGTCAGATTGAGCAAGATGCAGATCAAATCATTTTAGCTCATCCAATCCTTAACTCAGAAGATGAGTTACCTAGTGGAATTACAGAAATCATCGTCGCTAAAAATCGACATGGCAAACGAGGCGTGGTTCGAGTTATGGACCGTTTAGATATTTGTCGCTTTGTGGGTATTAGTGATGAAGTTGGAGGTGCAGCGTGAGTAAAAACATAGCTATTTTCAACAGAACCATGCGATTGCTTGAAGAATTCTCGAAAGCAGAAAAAGCGCTTAACACAGAAGAAATCAGAAAGCTGATAAATCAAACCCAGCGATCAGCTCAAAGAACGGCTCGACAACTTCATGAGAGTGGTTGGCTTGAATGCAGTATGCGTAGTGGGTGTGCTATGTACAGCGCAAGCAAAAAAACCAAAGAATTGTTCGGGGGTGCTAAATGACTCCAACACTCACTCAAATTAGAGCAGCTTTGCAGAATCTAGCAGCGAAGAAAGGGCGACCTGATTATGAGCTTTGCACAGCTAAGCAAGTTAAGTACGCAATGGATAACGGGATTGAACATCACTTAATCGCTGAATTGTCTTTCTTTGAGATTAAGCAGAAAGAGCAGGACAAACCATTAAAGCCTTATGGAACTCGCCAATATCCTGATCCTAGAGAACGCAAGGAGATGGAGGATTGGCTTAAACGTTACGAAGGTAAGAGAGAGCACTTAGCTCAACTAGCAGAATGCACACCAGGGAACATAGGTCACATCATAGCTGGTCGAATTAATTGCACGCTTGATATGTACAACAAGCTATTGAAAGCACGTGAAAAATTAGAGGTGGCAGCATGAATAAGAACGTGACCAAGCGTGACAAGGAGCAAAGCCAATGAACGCGATCCAATTCATAAAAGACCACGGTGTTGAGAAAGCAAGGAAAGTTGTGGAGGGTGCGCCTGATAGAGCTACAACAGTTAAACCATCTTTAGATTTTAAACACTTCATGTATGGAATATGTGAAAACGCAGCAGGTGCTTATATTTTACTTTCAGACCTCAAGCGTCTCGTTGAGAGCGTGGATTTGGTCAATTGTTTCGACGATCTGAATCAAGCAAAGTCTTGGCTTGGCGACATGGATGGTGATCTACCTTATGTATTTAAAGGTGACACATACGACAACAAGTTTTATAGACATGAATTAAAACAAGCCATCGCAGACTACGAATCCATTTATAGAGGTGAGCATGTTTAAGGTTGGGGAATCTGTGGTTTTAAAGAACAGCAGTCAAAACAAGGTTATGAAGATTCAAGCCTACAACGACGAATTTATTAGAGCTTATTACGGTGATCAGGATTACTCGTTTGCACATGAATCAAATTTCAGACACGCAACTAAAGAAGAAATCGCAGCAGGGCATCGTATTGATAACGATCTCGGTGACGACAGTCACATAGAAAACCACATTAGCCACAATTGTAAGGTGATCAACAATGATTAATTTTGAAAATGTGCCAGTAGTTGCTGAGAGAATTAAACGTTCAAACTTGGAATTACAAGAGAATGGTTTTTATTGGACGCATGCAACGGATTTTCAATCTCTCTCAGATCAAGACTATGTGAACTCCTGTTACTACGGCTGGCAACACCGCCAGACCGAGGTGGATGAGCTGCAGCATGAAAATAACAACCTCAAAAGTCTAATTCAAGGACATGAGTTGAGACAGAAGCTCAATTTAAGCATTAAGAAGAATTTGAGAAACAAAAACCAAGACCTTTTAGAACAAATTGAGTCTTATGAGGATCTTATGCAAGGGCTATTAGATCAACGATTGAATTTGGATGATTTAGAGCAAGCGCTCAAGGGGGAAGGATGAATATCTATTTAGTTGAAGACATAGTTCCTTTTAATTCGTACGACACTTATGACTCTTTTGTGATTGCTTGCGAAACAGAGGAAGAAGCTAAAAAGCATGCAGATACTATGACTGGAATGAGTTCTAAGGATAGCACGGCAACACTAATAGGCACAGCGTTGGAAGGTATGTCAGGCGTGTTATTGGCTTCATTTAATGCGGGGTGACCAATGACCACATTCAAAGAGGCTCAAAGAAGTAGATCAAAACCTGTGGCGCGCTCAAGCGTGTCACGGAAGTTTGGCAAGACGGTCAGTAAGGGTGAGGCTCTGTTAGAGAATCACCTCAATGCTCTAAAGATTCCATTTACTAAAGAGTATCGGTTTCATCCAGAACGACGGTGGTTAGCAGATTTCAGAATTGATGACATGCCTATATTGGTTGAGGTTGAAGGCGGTGTATTCAGCAATGGTCGTCACACAAGAGGCGAAGGCTACACAAAAGACTGTGAGAAGTATTCAGCAGCAGCTGTGAATGGTTGGTTTGTGATTCGCGGTACCACAGCACAAATCAAAGAAGGATTAGTCATCCAATGGATTGAGAAGCTTATTGAACGGTTGAGAGGTGGGTGATGGGTAGAGAATCTTGGCTAAAAGATAGCGCAACAGGTGAGCAATTCGCTGAAGCAATGATGAAGTGTCAGCACCCATTTGGTCTTTGTGGTCAAGATCAATACTGTCACTACGAGGGTGAATGCTTCAAGGAAAAAGAAAAGACAGCAATCCAAGCTTTGACTGAAAGGGTTGAAGCTTTAGAAAAACAATTGGCAATTAAGAATATTTGAGGTGACGGTATGAATGCAGTAGCAGCTAAGTTTGAACAGTTTGAATGGTTGACTCATGGCTTAACAGCGAGTTCGCCAAGTTTAGAACCATGTGTTCGTGGCACAGGAGAGAAACCATTGAATTATCAAGACCGCTTGGGTGCTATTGCTTCAATGGATACTCAATTAGCAAAGTCAGTAACAGCTTTGATTGTGTTTGAGGGTAAATCTCAAAGTGATTATGAGTATGTTCGCCAACACTTGGCTAATATCTTAATCAAGAATGCAGTGAATGATAAGAAGCGAGAGCCTGAGGGCATTGCAATGTATCATCTAGGGTGGTTGGTGGCGAAAATGGTTTTAGATTTCGCATTAGACCCCGATTTAGAGGATAACTACACTGCAAAAGGTCGTTTGGCTTATGCTGGCATTAGATCAAATCAAATGAGTGTGGATTGTTATAGAAAGACATGGAAGGGCTACGAAAACCTTATGACAATGTCTATTGAGTCCGCAATTGATGAAGCAGCTAAAGCAGTGGAAAAATATAGAAAAAATACTTACAAAGATATGAAAGCATAGGGATTCCATTATTTCGGAAACTAGCGTATAGTTTTAATACACTGGTCGTACTACACAGTAATGTGACCAAATGAAAAAAGCTCATCAAAAGGTGGGCTTTTTTGTTTTCTATGGTATAAATTTATCTCCAATAATTAAGGGGATAAAAATGAAGGAAATTAAAGTAGTAGTGCTTGATGATAATGGCAACCCGACTGATAAGCTTGATACAGTTTATGTTAAAAGCAACAATACATCTGATGGGCAACAGAGAACTAGAGGTGTGCCAACATATACGAATTCAAAGGGTGAGATATTAGCCGCATTTGAAGATGAAACTAAATTTGAGAGGGCTGCAGTAGAACCATTCTTGAGATATCGTGCAATTGAATAATCACAGTGGTTCTTATAAAAACTTTATTTTGAAGCCTCATCATTAATGGGGCTTTTTTATTGGTGAATTATGGACACAATCGAAGCGAAGAAGAATCTCAAACGCTATGAAGCGGAGATTGATAAATATCAAAACTTGTCTCGTGGATTAATGACTAGAGATGAAATGGTTGTGATTGATAAGAAGATTGCTCAATTAAAACTGTGGGCAAAGAACCTACGAAATGAACTGTATGCGTGATGCAAAGCGATTAGCAGCGATTAGAAAGCTGCCTTGTGTTGTCTGCGGTAGATCACCAGTGGACGCTGCCCATAGTAATCAATCAAATCACGGCAAAGGCATGGGATTAAAAGCCTGTGACTCAAAAACAATTCCTTTATGTCGCAATCATCATCAAGAGTTTGACCAATTTCAAAAGATGAATAGATCAGAGTCGATTGAATGGTTCGCAAAGATGCTAGAAAAGACTGAAAGGATGTTGAATCTTAAAGATCAGGATGTTTTTTAAGTGTGTAGCGATATAATTAAAAACAAACCAAAAGGGGCAACACATTACAGAGTTGATGTGGAGTATCCGACGTATTGGATTGTTGCGCCAAACGGGATTTTTTACTTTACCAAAACTGGTGATATTAGACGTTCCTACACAGGCAAAGCATGGCTTGAAATTAACCTGAAAGCGTTTTAAGCTATTATTTCTGACAGCCAGATATAACATGCGGTATGTAGTGTTTTTCTGCAAAGCCTATCATTAATTTGATGGGCTTTTTTATTGAGAGGTGAGCATGAAACCAGCAGTGTTCACAATCAAAGATCATTCTGACATCACTAAGACAATCTCATATCTACACTCAAACTATACTCGTTCAGTCGATGATGGTAAGCCGTTGGTTGTTCGCATAGATCAGAAAGAAGAAACACTTTCACATGCACAGCGGCGATTGTATTGGCTTTGGATGACTGAGTACGGCAAACAGCGCGGATTGGATAAAGAGGAAGCATCTGCATTCTTTAAATACAAGTACCTTTCAATTATTTATAACCGCGACAAGGTTGGTGAATATCCAGAGACGTTTAAGGTTATGCGTAATCTTAAAAAATCAGGAAGTTCAGGCTATGAACTACTAAGACAGTTTGTGTCGAATCGAATGAGCATCACAGAAGCCACAACAAAGCAGATGGCTGAATACCTGAATGATATTGAAATGTGGTGCTTGAAAGATGGTGTAAAGCTGACTTGTCCTGATGATCTTAAATATGTGATGGAGTAAAGATATGGTCTGTAAATCATGTGAAGAACGTCGTGAATGGATGAGAGTTCAATATGAGCGAGCAAAAGAAAGAACAGCCAAAGCAATCAACCGCATTAGAGGAATTGCTGACAAAGATAGTGGAACAGAACACAACACTGATTCAGCAGATAGCGAACAAGGATCAGATAATTCTGGCAGCACTGGAACAGAACAACGAACTTCTGTTGCAACTAAGCGAACAGGAAGAGGAAAGACCAAGGTCGAGAACTCTTGATTAAGAGGTGGCTATGTCACGCAATATTGTATTGAAAAGAACCAAAGGTTCTAAAGGTCCATTAGCATTACATGATGCAATCACAGGTGAGATGCTTTCCTCACAACAAGAACTCAAGATCGAATCAAATCCAAATGGATATGTTGAGTTAAACGTTAAGTTCATCGTTGATGGTGATCGATTAAGAATAGTTGGTGATCATGAAACTACAAACACTCAAGCCGAGACTACAGGCACAGAGAACTCCAAGGCAGATTGATAGCTCATGGCGTTCTAATAAGTCATCAACTGAACGTGGTTATGGGTATAGATGGCAGAAGGCAAGAGAACGCTTTTTGAGATCAAATCCATTGTGTGTTTACTGCAAAGCAAAGGGTCAAGTTGAAGTTGCTACAGTTGTGGATCATATTATCCCGCACCGAGGTGATCAGGAGATATTCTGGGATGAAAGCCAATGGCAATCGTTATGTGCATCTTGTCACTCATCCGTTAAACAAAAAGAAGAAAATCAAATAATTAAGTAATTTGTGGTATAATAATTAGACAAAACAAAAGCTCTAAAGACTGGCATCGATAGAGCTTTCTAATCAATCAATCTGAAAGGAGATTGAAATGACTGTAGATAATTCTGCATGTTTTTCTAATTTAAGTAAACCTACACTGAACTGTGTACTTTGCAATACACTATTCTTCCCAAAGAGATCAGATTCTACAGCATGCTCAAGCAAATGCAGAGACAAGATTAAATATCTAAAGAACAGGGTTTTAAGGACTAGTTCTTGCCTTAATTGCAACTCGTTGTATACCAAGAAGCAAGGGCAATCTAAGTATTGCTCAAATGCATGCAGAGTTGAACATATAGCTTCTGTTGGTATAGATGCTCGAGCAATAGAAACTAAATACATGAAGATGGTTGTTAGAGTTTCTTTCTGTGTTGTTTGTAGTTCAGTTTGCGAAGCGCCATATCAAGGACGCCTTAAGAAGTATTGCTCATCTAAATGTGAGAGTGCGCTAGAAAGAACTACACCAAGATACAGAGCTAAACGGGCTAGACGTGATGCTAGAAAGCGAAAGGCTATTACAGCCGCACCAATTGATCCAATAATGATTTTAGAGCGTGATAAGTGGAAGTGTTACTTGTGTGGCATTGATACCCCCAAATCATTAAGAGGAACCATAAAAGATAATGCACCAGAAGTTGATCATATTATCCCATTGAGTAAAGGTGGTGGGCATGTTGAATCAAACTTGAGATGTGCTTGCAGAAAATGCAATGCAGAAAAAAGTGATCAAATTTATCAATTAATTTGAGAAAAGGTAGGGGGGAGTGAAATCTCGAAAATGTTTTTATTTTCTAGACCGCCGCCCTCCTCACTTATAAGAAAAAATCAGATTTCAAAAATATGTTAAAGGAGGGTATATGGCTTTAACAGAAAAAAAGAAGGCATTTGCCCTCGCAAAACGAAAAGGCAAAGATAATAAAGAAGCGGCTATTTTAGCTGGATGCCCTGAAAAGACTGCGTCTGCGGCAGGTGCGCGTTTAGCAAAAGATCCTGATGTTATTGCTTATCTGGAACGACTTGATGAAGCTACTCCCGAACAAGTTGTTAAACATGAGGTTAAACCTTTAACAACTTTCACAACAATCACTGCATCAAAAAATCTGTCTGATCCTTTGGAGTTTCTGGAATCAGTATTTTCTGATCCTGTTGAAGATATGGCCTTACGTGTACGAGCAGCTCAAGCAGCCCTTCCATACGTCCACGGCAAAGTAGCTGAAAAGGGCAAGAAAGAAACCAAAGAAGATGCTGCTAAGGCTGCTACAAAGTCAGGCAAGTTTGGTACTTTGAATAACCAACTGCCTAGTTAAAGTTTTGTCTGAATCCGTGGGCGACACGGTGCGAGAGTAAGCAATGTCCTGAACCAGTATGGGGATGCGTAGCAAGGCTTTTGAATGTGCCATAAACATCAGCTTATCTCAGCCATACATGCAGGGTTCGCAACCTGCCAGACAATTTATTCCGCCTTCGGGCGGATTCTTATTTGATAGCCAATTGTAATATCTACAGTGTTGCGCAGCATAGGGATGGACACACCCTCAGTTGGCTATCAAATAGGTTAAGAAGAAGGAATAGAAAATGAGCACAGAGAATCCACTTGAGTCTTTGAGATCGGCAGTTGTATTTAGTTCAAAAGACTATGGAGCATGTAAGCGCGATGCATGGGTCTATGGGATAGTTGTTGGTTGGGATGATGAGGCACTAGAAGAATTGTCTGAAAGACATCGTTGGGATAAGGAAACAGTCAAAAGATTAAAACGATTAAGACAGGCATACATCAAACTAGAGAAAGAATAATTAAGCCGCCACTTAGGCGGTTTTTTATTGGACAGAATAAATGACCGCAATGCTTCCAGAATGGACAACCGCTTGCCCAGACTGGGAGGAGCGTATTGTACAAAATAAATTACTACTTCCTTGCCCACCACTTTTCCCTCAAGTTGCAGATGTTGCTGAGCGCATATTTAAAGAATTGATCCTTGTTGATGTGATGGGTAGCCCAAAGATGGGTGATGTCACCTTGGAATGGGTAATAGAGTTTGTTCGTGCAATTTTTGGGGCATACGATCCAAGCACTAAGCGTCGATTAATCCGTGAATTCTTTTTACTGATTTCCAAGAAGAATACCAAGTCCACGATTGCTGCAGGTGTGATGCTTGTTGCATTGCTGTTGAATGACCGTCTTTCTGCTGAGCTGATTATCTTGGCACCCACAAAGGAAGTTGCTGACAATAGCTTTAACCCAATTCGCGACTTTATCCGCGCCGATGAAGAACTTAGTGCAATGATCAATGTGTCCGAGCATACAAAAACGGTTACTCACTTGGGCACAGGCGCAACACTTAAAGTAATCGCTGCAGAATCTAATGCTGCAGCAGGTAAAAAAGCTTCAATCATTTTGATCGATGAGGTATGGCTTTTTGGTAAACGTGCCAACGCTGAATCTATGTTCCGTGAAGCAAAAGGTGGTCTAGCATCTCGTCCAGAAGGATGTGTAATTTATCTCTCTACAATGTCAGATGAAACGCCATGCGGTGTATTTAAGCAATTGCTAGATTATGCCCGTGATATTCGGGATGGAGTAAAGGTCAATCCTCAGTTCTTACCGCTGATTTATGAGTTTCCAGAATGGATGCTTGAAGCGGGTGAACACTTAAAACCTGAAAACTTCTATGTCACCAACCCAAACTTGGGTGCATCGGTTGATCTGGATTACCTGATTAACGAATTTGAGAAAGTTAAGGATGCAGGCGAAGAATCGCTGCGTGACTTTCTTGCAAAACACTTAAACGTACCAATTGGCCTAAACCTACGTGCTAACCGCTGGGCTGGTGCTGAATATTGGATACAGCAATCCAAAGAGTTCACTCTGGATAAACTGATTGAGCAATCAGACGTTATTACCTGCGGTATCGATGGTGGGGGCCTTGATGATTTGCTTGGCTTCGCTGTGCTTGGTCGACATAACAAAAGCCGTAAATGGTGGCTCTGGAATCATGCTTGGTGCAATAAAACCGCAGTCGAAAGACGTAAAGAGAATGCGCCAAAGTATGCGGACTATGAAAAAGAAGGCAGCCTGACCATTGTTGAGCGTATCGGTGATGACATTGGCCAGCTGGCCGCTATTGCAAAGAAATGCTTTGACTCAGGCAAGCTCGACAAAATTGGTCTTGATCCATTGGGTTTAGGTGGTCTTTTAGATGGCTTACTCGATGCAGGTATTCCTGAAGATAAGCTCATTGCAGTAGCTCAGGGTTTTAAGTTGATGGGCTACATCCTTACTACCGAGCGCAAACTAGCTGAAGGAAATCTTTACCATGCAGGGCAAGGCTTAATGACCTGGTGTGTTGGGAATGCGCGTGCCGTCGTGAAAGGCAACGGCATGATGATCAGCAAACAGGAATCGGGCGTCGGGAAGATTGACCCATTGATTGCTACGTTTAACGCGGTGGCCTTGATGTCGATGAATCCTGAGCAGGTCGAAAAAGAGTACAACGTCTTCTTTATTTAATTTATTCACTTTCCAAAGCTCGCATTACGCGGGCTTTTTTATTGGGGTATCCAATGAAAAAAGCTTACAGCTTGCTACAGGTCAAGTCGTTTGATGCTGAGCAACGAATTATTAAGGGAATTGCTTCAACTCCAAGTCCGGATCGAGCAGACGATATTGTGGATCCGCAAGGTGCCAAGTTCGCTTTGCCTATTCCTTTCCTTTGGCAGCACATGCACTCACAGCCAATTGGCGAAGTCACTGAAGCTGTGGTGACAGACAAAGGCATCGAGGTGACTGTTCAGATTGCCAAGATTGAAGAAGAAGGAAAATTAAAGGACCGCATTGATGAAGCTTGGCAGTCCATTAAGTCGGGTCTGGTCAAAGGCCTGTCTATTGGCTTTCGCGGTCTCACAGTTGAAGACATTCCGCGTTCATGGGGGCTGCATTTTAAAGAGTGGGAGTGGTTTGAATTATCAGCCGTAACTATCCCGGCAAATGCAGAAGCATCCATCACAGAAGTTAAATCGATTTCTAAATCTTTCGAGCAGCAAGAAAAATCCGCGATTGGTGACGAGCCGCAAAAACCGAAAGTAGAAAAAACCCCTGCTGGCGATTCGGCAGAACAAAAACACGTAGTAGTCAAATTGAATTGCCCAACAAAGGGTGGAGTGAAATTATGAATAAATATTTAAAACAGCTGCTTGATGCTCTTGCTGCTAAAAATTTAGAGCTTCAAGGCCACATGACCAAATCTTTAGATGCTGGACAAACACCAGACGAAGAAACTGAAAAGTCTATTCAAGCAGTTGAAGCTGAAATTGAGCAAATTGAAAAGAATATTGCTCGCGTTAAGAAACAAATCGCTGCTGCTGAAGAAGCTGCTAAAACAGCAACGCCTGCTGCTGGTCAAACCGAGGCACAAGCAAAGGCAACCGCTGAAGGTAAAAAAGAAGTGCCACGCATTCAGGTGGAGTCAAATCTGCCTAAAGGTGTTGGTTTCGCCCAATATGCGCGAGCTAAAATCTGCTCTCAGTTGGCAGCAAAGAATGGCAACTATATTACCCCGCATGAAATGGCTAAACAAATGGGCTTTGGTGATGAGGTTCAGGATTTAGTTCAAAAGGCAACAGTGGGTACAACTACTGATCCAAACTTCGCAGCATCATTAGTGCGTGATAATCACCTTGTTGGTGAATTTGTAGATATGCTTCGTGCAGCTACTGTATTTGACAAGTTACAAGGCATGCGCAATGTGCCATTTAACTCTGTAATTCCTTCTAAAACGAAGCGTGGTAAAGCAAGTTGGGTAGGTGAGGGTAAGAAAAAACCATTAACCAATCCAGAGTTTGGTGATGTGAAAATCGGGCAACACAAATTAGCTGCCATTACCGTTTACACACAGGAGTTGATTCTTCGTTCAGATCCATCTGTTGACATTCTTGTTCGTGATGACTTGATTGAAGCTTCGCAAATTCTTATTGATGAAACTTTCTTGGGGGCACAACCAGCAACTGATGAAGTTCCTGTAGGTATTATCAATGGAGTGCCTGCAATCCCATCAACTGGCACCACAGCAGCGGCATATGACAACGATTTAACTGAACTTGAAGATACCTTCATTGAAGCAAACTTGTCCTTAGATGGCTCGTATTACTTAATGTCAGAAACTCGTGCAGCACGCATGAGTCGAATTCGCGATGCACTTGGCAACCGCTACTTTGAAGGTATGCAGGGTGTGAATAAGGAGCTTAACGGTCGACCTGTGATTACTTCACAAACGGTTGGAGATAAAATTATCCTGATTAAAACATCTGAAATTCTATTAGCTCAAGATGGTGGTGTTGATGTTTCTTACTCAGACCAAGCAACTTTAGAAAACACAGATGGAACTATCATTAACTTATGGCAAGAAAACAAATTTGCCGTACGTGTAGAGAAGTTTATTACATGGAATAAACGCCGACCAATTGCTGCGGCTTGGATTGATTATTCAACTCCAACACCTTAATGGTAATTTGACTAAAACAGCTCCTTAAATGGGGCTGTTTTCATATCTGAGCAATGAAAATTCATTGTTGAGCTATGGGAGCAGCTATGAAAATTGAATATTTACAGGTTATGCACAATGCCAATGTTGGTGATGTGCTGGAAGTAACCGATTTAGAAGCAAATATCTTGATTAAAACGGGTGTTGCAAAGCCTTATGAAGAACCGAAAAAGGCAGCAACTAAACCTAAAAAAGAAGTAAAAACTAGCGAATAAGGCGGTAAAAATGGGCATTTTTGACTGGTTTAGAGGTAAAAAGAGCTTTCAAAGTGTCCATAATGCTGGGCCGACTTTTAAAAGCTTGTTTGTGCAAGAGCCATACTCAGGTGCTTGGCAGAAAAATGATGAACTGACACGAGAAGATATAACTGCTTCTTATGCAGTATTTTCTTGTGTAAGTATTATTTCAAAGGATATTGGTAAATTACCAATTCTCTTGAAACGTAAGCAAGAAGGCGTATTGGTTAATGTCGACATCCCTGACAAGCTGCGTGTTTTAAAGAAACCGAACAATTACCAGACTTGGCAGCAGTTCCAAGAACAATGGACATCTAGTTTATTGCTACGTGGCAATACTTATGTGTGGAAACTGCGTGATGTATTCGGTGAAGTCTACCGAATGGTAGTGCTTAATCCTGATCTTGTTTGCCCACTCGTTGATGACTACGGGAATGTGTTTTATCAGCTAAATACTGACCGCTTGACGCAAACAGAATCAGTGATTGTGCCTGCTTCTGAAATTATTCATGATCGTATCAATGCCTTCTATCACCCATTAGTTGGCTTATCGCCAATTATGGCTTGTGGTGTTTCAGCTGGTATGGGTGTGAAGATCATCAAAAATGCTGCGAACTTCTTTGGGAATGGAAGCAGACCGGGTGGAATCTTGGTTGCACCTGGTTCAATCACTAAAGAGAAGGCAGAAGAAATCCAAGCACGCTGGAATCAAAATTATTCAGGTGCCAATTTCGGAAAGACAGCAGTTATTGGCGATGGAATGACCTATACCCAACTTGGTATGAGTGCCGCTGACTCACAAATGATTGAGCTTCTTGAGATGTCAGGTCGTGTAGTTTGTAGCGTCTTTAATATGCCGCCCTTTAAGATCGGTATTGGCACAATTCCTGATGATCCTGAAAAAGCAAATGGAATTTACTATTCAGACTGCTTACAAGCTCTCATTGAGGGTCGGGAAAACTTAACTGACGATGGTTTGGATTTACAGTCTTTCAATGTCGAATGCTTTTTAGATATTGATGTGCTTATTCGCATGGATTCAGAACGCTTCCACACAATGGTGCGTGAAGATGTTAAGGGTTCGCTTCTTACGCCGAATGAAGGCCGAGCCAAAGTTGGCAAGTTACCACTTGAAGGTGGTGATACCGTCTACATGCAACAACAGAACTACTCGCTTTCAGCTTTGGCCAAGCGTGATGCAAAAGAAGATCCATTCGGTAAATCCGAAACAACTTCTCAGCCTGATAACTCTCTTAAAGCACTTTACAAGGGCGTGTTTAAAGAGGGTGTGCAGTATCATGAGGGGCAGTTCGTCACGAAGGGTGGCTCCCTGTGGCATGTCCAGAATGACCATTTAGGTGAGTTTGATCATAAGAACTTTAAGTTGTGCGCGAAGGAGTGGACAGAATGAGCATAGTTACGCTGGAAGAAGCCAAAGGCCATCTTAGATATGATGACGATTCCAACGACACCGAGTTGCAGATTTATCTAGATTCTGCTGAATCAACAATTTTGCGTTATGTGGATGAAGAACATCGTGTTGAGCCTTATCCAAAAGAGTTTAGAAGTGCAGTCTTATTGTATGTAGGATACTTTGATAAATACCGTAACGCTGAATCTGACGCACCAGTGAACGGTAATTTCATGCCGCAACCTGTACAGGCTCTTTTATTCACTTATCGAACTCCAACGGCTGTGTGAGGTGACTATGGGGCAGAATGCAGGCGAACTACGCCACCGAGTCACCATCCAACACTATGTTGCAGGTGGTCGTGACGAAGATGGATTTGAAATAGAAGGCTCATGGCAGGAATATAAAAAGCTTTGGGCCAAGGTCACACCACATTCAGCAAAAGACTTGATGGCTGCACAAGCTGATCAGTCTGTTGTAGTTGCTAGAATGAAAATCCGCTATCGAGAAGACATCACCACAGAGATGCAAGTCATCTGGAAGGGTCGTACTTTCTCAATTCAAAGCCAAGCACTTGATGACAATGAAACAGGTAATATTTATTGCACTTTCCTGTTAGGGCAAGGTTTGGAAAAACCAAAGTAGTGCATAATGTGGCTTATAAATGGAGAGATAAATGAAAAGTACAGCATTTAGCAATTATAAGTTTTACATTGGGCGCATGAGATATGGTGGTGGTTGGTTAGTTGGTGCATCGCACAACGATGTCGGTGATGAGCTGGCTGAAGCCTTTGATGATCTTGATGCAGGGGATTTTGATGCATCACAAGCACTGGAATACATTAAAGAGCACGCCAAGTTTTATTCTCATGGCGACACACCAAGCCAAGCACTAAAATCGGTAGAAGATCAGATAACAGAATACATTGAAAGTCTATAAACCACTTACGAGTGGTTTTTTTACGCTTGGAGAAAACCATGGCAGGAATAGAAGTTGAGATTACAGGTCTTGATGATGTCAAGAATCGACTTCAAAGACTTGCCAATCCTCGTAAAGCTAGAAGTATTGCTCGCAAAGCAGCACGCCAAGCAATGAACATTGTTCGAGATGCTGCTCGATTGAATGCCAAAGCCATTGATGATCGAGATACAAGAGAGAAGATATGGAAAAACGTAAAAGTATCACCCGGAAAAAGTAAGAACAAAGATGTAGTAATTATGCGGGTTGGCGTTGATGGCGGTGCGTCGTTTTCAAACAAAAATCCAAAGCCGACCAGTGGTGGCGATACGAGACATTGGAGATGGATCGAATATGGCCGATCAGGCGTGCCAGCGGTTCCATTCATGCGGCCTGCATTAGCAACCAATATTCAGCAGGTTACAAACAAGTTCGCAGAAGTATTTGATGCTGAACTAGATAAGGAATTGGCAAACCTATGATTTATCTACCGATTTACAAAACTCTGAATGCTGATGCTGCGGTGAAAGCTATCTTTGGTGACAACCTTCGAATCTATGAAGACATCGCACCACTGAATACACCCGTACCATATGCAGTCTGGCAAGAGGTTGGTGGCAATGCTGAGAATAGCCTTGATTGCCCCGCTAGGACTGATCACATCATGTATCAGGTGATTGTGTATGACACCAATCAAAAACGCGCTTATGAAGGGCGTGATGCAATCCGAAGAGCATTAGAAAATCAAAGCTATATCTTGAATCCACGAATCAGCAATTATGAGCCAGATACCAAACTATTTAGCCGTGGCTTTGATGCAAATTGGCTTTTATCCAGATAAGGAGGAAAACAGAATGGCAGATATCTCTATAGATGAATTCAAAATTCGTAAGGAAAACCTAGAGAAACACCTTGCTGAGAAAATTGCTGAACAGATCGGAATATTTGAGAAAGAAACTGGTGTGAATGTGCAAGACGTTCAAGTTAATTTCGCTGATGTAACTGCAATAGGTGAGAAAGAAAAATACATTCTGACAAGCGTTAATGTGAAAACTGAAATTTCAGATTAATCAACCAAAAAACCATAGGCACCCACTCGGGTGCTTTTTTATTGCCTAAAATTTGAGGAGCACTACTCATGGCAGAAGTCCGTGTACAAGGTACGAATGTATTCGCATTCGACGGTACAACCATTACACAACTGGCTTGTCTAACAGCCATTGATTTGGGTGGTGATTCCACTACTCGAATTGAAAAAACCTGTTTAGATGAAACTAAAAGCAAGTCTTACTTAACTGGCCTAGCCGATCCTGCGCAAGGTTCTCTAGGTTTTAACTTAGACACTGAAAACGAATCTCATCTCAAAATGATTGAGTGGGCTGAATCTAAAAAGGATGGCCTAGAGTTCTACATCGGATCATCGGAGGGAACTGCGCCGCCAACTGCAACAGGAAGTGTTGTCACTCTGCCTGCAACGCGTTCATGGTGGGCATTTAAAGGCGGTATCTCAACACCAGTTCCATCTTTCGAAGCAGATGCTTTAGTTGGTTACACCGTGACGCTTGAGCGTGAAACAACAGTTGCATTCACTCCTAAAACCTAATTCACGCCCCGAAAGGGGCTTTTACTTTTGAGAATTAAAATGGCTAAAGTAGACTTTAAGAAAGCAAAGAATATTACTAAAGCAGGTGCGCCAGTCGAGCGTGATGTTAAGTGGGTAGTTGAAGTAACTAGCGAAAACATTGAACAGTTAAAATCAGTTTCTGAAAACCAAGAATTAAAAGTCGGTGATCAGATCGAGTTAGAAGGTCAAGTCTTTGTTAAGCGCATGAGCTTTAAAGCAAGTCGTGAAGCATCAAAAGCATTTGAATGGGATATTGATTACGAAGATGTTGAGAAATCAAAACTCAAGTCTGTAGATTCTGATCAACTTCAAGCAACACAGCTTTTGGGCACCATTTGTGAAGATGCAAAAGGCACACCTTTCTTTACATCAGCACAAGATGTTTATGACTCTGATCCATCTTTCATTGCGGCGTTGTACCAGATTGCAGACGAAGTGAATAACTTCATGGGAAAGTTAGTCAAGAAGAATTCGAGCGAAACGAACTCCTTGGAGAACTCGTCCTCAACGGAATCGGCGGCTGCACCATCGAAGAAGCCGAACAAAAAATAAGTATTTCTGAAATGGCTTTCTGGAAAGCCTACAGATTGAAGTATGGCTCCCTAAACATCGGTCGCCGGGTAGAACAAGCGGTTGGCAACTTAATGGCCTTCTATGCCAACTCAAACAAAGGCAAGGGTGCTAAACCTTTTTCACCATTTGACTTCATGCCACATGAGCAGAAGCCTAAGCCAGTTGAGCTTAATGTTGAGGACTACA
This sequence comes from Acinetobacter sp. 102, assembly GCF_037028485.1. Taxonomy (NCBI): domain Bacteria; kingdom Pseudomonadati; phylum Pseudomonadota; class Gammaproteobacteria; order Moraxellales; family Moraxellaceae; genus Acinetobacter; species Acinetobacter sp. 102. The sequence goes on along the minus strand of NZ_JAZEZK010000006.1, from coordinate 205,012 downwards.
TGATGAGTTGGGTTGGAAAGTAGACATATCTGTTCCCAAGGGGAATGAATTAATCATCCATTTGTCTTGGTCTAAACACTAGTTGTTTTACCATTTCATGTAACTGGTCAATTTGCTTTTGCTGTTCTTTGACAACTTGAGCCATCATGTACATTTCAGTTTCGTGGTTTAACCCCTGTTCAAAGCTTTGTTCAAGGCGAGCAATAATTTCCTGATTCATAGAGCGAGTATTTTCTTTAGCTGCTTCTGCAATCTTATCGCGCATCTCTTCAGTCCAACGTAGATTGTACTGAATTGTTAAGTTACCACCATTTTTACTCATCGGAAAACCATATACCACAAATTTGCAATACATATTAGTTCTATTATTCAGGTATTGACAATGCTACCTGATTAATTCTATAGTTGATAATACCTGATTGATAGGAGAATAAAATGGAGGCATTAACAAAACCACAGCGCAAGATGCAGTACAACTTGCGTATTGATCACGAGTTACATGAATGGCTAAAGGAGGTGGCAATTGAAAACGAAAGGCCAGTAAATTATGTAATCACACAAGCAATTAAAAAATTGCGTCAAGAAATAGAGAGTGCGAAAGCATGAAATCAATAGACAACAAAAAAGCCCAGAACTTTGGACGGTCGGGCTTGATTGAAGTCATAACAGTGAGATATGAACAAGATGAATATACCATTTACGATAGAGTCTAGCAAGGTTTTGGATTTAGAGGATCTGCTTCCAGTGATTCCTGAAAATATAATTTTAAAGACTCTTAAGAAACAAGCTTTAACTCATGATGAGGCAGAGTTGATAGAAAAGATTGACAATGCAACTGAAAATGCTATGACTCCGTTGCCATTGGGAATTGCTGCTATAGGTGAATTACTTGCTTATAGTTCAGAACAAGTATCAAGAGAAGCAGTACAGAATATAGGCTGGCTGATTGAATCACTAGGTCGCCAAATGTTTGCATTGTCTAATCTTAAAGAGATGAGCGAACAAACTCTATCATGTGATAAAGGAGTTAAGGGTAATGGAGGGTTGATGTCATGAATGCACTTGTTAATACTAATATTCAAATAATGACTAGTCTCGAAATTGCCGAACTTGTTGAGAAGCGTCATGACAACGTTAAACGTACGATTGAAAGTTTAGTTAATCAACAAGTTATAACGCTCCCTCAAATTGAGGAAACGTCATTCTCTAACTCAATCGGTCGTAAGCAAAATACTACTGTTTATGTTTTTAAAGGTGATCAAGGCAAACGAGACAGTATTATTGTTGTTGCGCAACTTTGTCCAGAATTCACAGCTCGTTTAGTTGATCGTTGGGCAGAATTAGAAAAGCAAATTGCGGGAGATTTAATTTCACTACCAAACTTTGCAGATCCAGTCGAAGCAGCTCGAGCATGGGCAGATCAGGTTGAAGCAAAGCGTTTGGCTTGTAAAGAGCGTGACTTTGCGATTGAAACTAAAGCCCATATCAGCGACAAGAAAACAGCAACCGCTATGGCTACAGCCTCAGTTAAGTCTAAAGAAGCAGAAAAGTTAAAAGAACAGTTGGGTGAATCTAAAAACTACGCATCTGTTAAAGCTGTTGAAAGCAAGGTTGGTGGAAAGTACAACTGGCGTGAATTAAAAAAATGGTGTGTCGCAAATGGCAAGAAGATTAAAGATATTGCTGATGCCAATTATGGAACAGTGAAGATTTACCATAAAGATGCATGGAATGCTGTTTATGGAATCAAATTGCCAGATTTATTTAGCACTTAAACCTTTATTTTAAATTATGCTATAAATACCTCTATTAATTAGGGGTATTTTTTTTATGTGGATTATATTAATAATAATTGCAATATGTGTTGGAGCTTATTTGTTAGTTAAAAGAGCGGGTGAGAACACGGAGCAAAGCGCTGAACAAATAGGATTTAATTCCAGCTCACGGAGCTATGCTTTTAATATAGTTGGGGAGCAAGCTTATCAAGACAACTTGCAAAAAATAGCAGGTAAAAAAGAAGAAGATTCAAAATTTGTTGAAGTGGTTGCTAAAGTTTCTTCAGATCCATTCAACGCATATGATAAGAATGCCGTTAAAGTAGAAATTAATGGGTTTTTGGTGGGATTCCTTAGCAGAGAAGATGCTAAGCATCTTGCAGGCAAAGTAATAAATAAAAATGTTCCAGCTGTCATTAATGGTGGATGGCTTGATGAAGAAAGCGAAGGAAGTTATGGTGTTAAGCTTGGAATTAATAACTTGAATGAATTGGTTGATTAGATATGAAAAAGATTCTTTTGCTTGTTGGGGTTTTTTCTTTAGTAGGATGCTCTAATACTGAGATTATGAGTGGCGAGTTTTCTAGCATGGATAATTGCCTTAACTCTATCGAACAAAAAACAGGGAAAAAATTAGAGATTGTGATTGATAAAATAGGTGAGATTTCTGGTTATCAGGGTAATACGAAACTGGATTTCCAGTGCAAAACAGAAGCCACAGGAACGAAAGGTATCATTGTTAAAGGGTGGTATGAGGCTGAGAAGTAAGATTTTAAATGAAGTTTAAAAACCCGCTTATGCGGGTTTTTTATTGCTCGGAGAAAAGTTATGGCAACAAACCTTGGCACATTAACATTAAATCTAATTGCCCAAACTGGATTATTTACGCAAGGCTTAAACCGTGCAGAGCAACAGACTCGCTCAACTGCGCGCAATATGAGTAATGAACTAAATCTAGTTGGAAGAACATTTAAAGAATTGCAGGGCACTCTAATGGCTTCTTTCGCAGGAGCTTTAACAATTGGTGCTGCAATCTCAAAAATGGATGCATACACAGGACTACAAAACAGATTAAAGCTTGTTACTACTTCTCAGACTGAGCTAAATCAAGCAATGAAAGACACCTTTAGTATTGCTCAAGCTACAGGTCAATCTTGGGATAGTACAGCACAGGTTTATCAACGTTTTGCTGATAACGCTAAACGGCTTGGAATTACTTTGCAACAAACAGCAACCCTTACAGATACCGTTGCAAAATCAATTGCTATATCAGGCGGAAGTGCGGCAAGTGCTGAAGCTGCTTTAGTGCAATTTGGTCAGGCATTAGCATCAGGTGTACTTCGTGGAGAAGAATTTAACTCTATCTCTGAACAAGCACCTGGGTTGCTTAAGGCTATTGCTACAGGTCTTGATACAAATATTGGTCAGTTACGGGCTATGGCAGCGGAAGGTAAGCTAACTGGTGATGTTGTTATTAAATCATTGGAAAAAGCTAAAGCTTCTGTAGATGACTTGTATGGAAAAACTGATTTTACAATTGCAAACTCAATTAACCAACTTAACAACGCTGTAACACAATTTGTTGGAGAGGTTGGCAAGGGTAGTGGTTCAGCTCAACTATTGTCTAAGTCAATCAGTGGATTGGCAGCAAATTTAGAAACAGTAACGAATGTTGCAATGATTGGCGGTGCTTATTGGGCTGGTACTCTAATCCCTGTTATGTACAAATCTATCGTTGCCAGTGGATTAAAAGTAAAAGCGTTATTTGAAGAAATTCAGGCTACAAATGCCGCAATTGTGCAGACACAACGGAAAGCTCAAGCTGAAATGAATGCTGCACAAGCAGAAATATCTTCAGCGCGTGCTGCTGTTGTTGCGGCAGAAATGGAGGTTAATGCCAATCGAGCAGTAATTCAGTCTGAAGTTCAGCGGATTCAAGCAAGTATTGCCGCAACAAATGCAGAGAAAGCACAAGAAGCACAGCGATTAAAGTCGCAAATCACTGATCAAGGTCGAGCACTATCTATCAGTCGAATGGCAACATTGCAACAAACCCAAGCACTAATGACAGCAGAACTTACTGTATTAGAGCAAAGATTGGCTTCAACTACAGTTGCATCATCTGCGGCTTACACTACAGCAAGAAATGCTCAGACTGCTGCAACAGGTCGATTAACTACAGCAACAGCAGCTTTGAGTGCTGCTAATGCGTTAACAACAAGGTCTAGTTTTGGATTGTTGGCTGCTTTGGGTGGTCCTGTTGGTTTGGGCTTGGCTGTAGCTGGTGTGGCTGCTTCGTATTTATTGCTTCGAGACAATACAGATAAAGCAACCAAGTCATTAAATGAAAATGGAAAAACTGTAGATGAAATAACTGTAAAGTTTAATGAACTTGATCAAGCTCAGAAGCGTTCTCAATTACGTGCGGAAAATGCAGCTAAGGATGATTTAACAAAGCAATACAAAGATGCTAGCGAAACTTTATTTAAGTACACAGTTAATATTGAGAAGTACGGCTATGTGTCTGCTGAAGCATCTGAAAAAATTGGCGCACTGGCATTGCAGTTTGATAAAGGTCAGATAACAGCGGAAACTTTAGCTGCACAGGTAAATTCATTAAGCGGTGTAAGCGAAAAGGCTAAAACCAAGATTGACGAGCAAACAGGGGTGGTTTCTAAGCTAAAAGATGAGTTGTCTAGGCAGAAAATGATTGTGGAATCTATGATTACTCAATCTGGTCGATCAACCCAAGCAACCGAAGCTGAAACAAAGGCGATTAATCAAAAACGCATTGCACACGAAAAGTTGGTTGCAGCTCAATCGGCAGCATCATCTGAGAATCTGAAAAACCAGTACTTAATCAATACGATTCAAAGGAATGGTAGTAATAAGAATGCGGTTGAATTTGCAAACTTTATGTCTAATTTCCGTGAATCTAACAAAATCCCATTTAACCAAACTCTTTCACCTGAATTATTGAAAGTTGCGCAAGAGCAATATGCAATTGATCAGAAACGAAAATCACTAATTGATGGGATTAATGATTCTGAGAAAAATTCTTTAAAAACCAGTAAGCAACAAACTTCTGAATATGAAAAGCAGCAGAAGAAGCTTGAACAGATCAAGGAGGATCAAGCTAGATCAAGATATCAAATTGGATATGAATATGCTGATGAATTCGAGCGTATGAATCTTGACTATCAAAAGCAGATTGAGGAAATAAATAAGGCTGGATTTGGTGTAGAGCAAGGTAGATATTTGGAGGCAGCAAAGACGCGTTATGATTTTAATACTGAAATGTATTTACGCCAAATTACAGAAGAGAATGATTCATTCAGATGGTCAGAGGAGTACAAGCTTCGATACTTTGATGCGACTCAGAGGGAAATTATTGAAAAATCTGGCAGGTACAATGATGAAATTAAGCAGATAAAGCTTAATTCGCTGAAGGATCAAACGGAGCAAGAATTAGCATGGCTTGAATTGGAAAAGCAACAACGCCTACTTGATTCACGCCAGTTTTACATGTCAGATTCCGAATACATGCAAGAGCGCTATCAATTAGAACGTGATGAAATTGCAAAGAACATGCAATTGACTCAACAAGAACGTGATGCACGAATCGCTATGAACTTTGCTGAAGAAGAATATGAGAAACGAAAGAATCTCAAATCAGCTTCTATGGCATGGGGTCAGAACTATGCAGACATGACTGGTTCAGGTGCGCGCTTTCAATTGGAGCGTGACCGTTTTGATCGGTACGATGAATCACAGGATTTATTTGATTCACAAATGGCATTAGCTGAAACCGCAGCCGAACGTGAGGCGATCTGGAAAGCTCATAATGAGAGAATGGCTTTGATTGATCAAGACTATTGGTCAAAGACAGCTGGCTATCAATTAGGGATGGCGACTGACCTTTTTGGTTCTCTTACTGGGCTTGCAGAGGGTTATGCAGGTAAACAATCTGGCATTTACAGAGGAATGGCAGCAGCACAACAGGCTTTCAGTCTTTTCTCAGTAGCAGCCAATAGTTTTACTGCAATATCTGCAGCGTGGGCTTCTGCTCCTTTTCCAGCAAACTTGCCAGCGGTTGGTGCAGCAACTCTCGAAACAGGTCTTCTTCAGGCAGCTTTAAAGGCTCTAACACCACAAGGATTTGCAAACGGTGGATACACAGGTCCTGGTAGCAAATATGATCCCGCTGGTATTGTTCACAAAGGAGAAGTTGTTTTCTCTCAAGCAGATGTAGCTCGCTGGGGTGGGGTTGGTAATGTTGAGGCAATGCGAACAGGCAAAGGCTTTGCTGATGGCGGGGTTGTAGATACCAAAGTGCTTGATACTTCAGCTAACTCAACTTTAGGGAAGATGCTGAATAATGGTGACTCTAATGGACCGAAAGTAAATGTTTATACGTTGCCAGGGCAGTCTGCTGATGTCTCTACAAATGCAGATGGGTCGTTGGATATTCGTATTCAGCAACTGGCAGAACAGTTAGTCACTGCACAATTGTCTAATCCTAACAGTCCAATCTCTAAGTCGCTAGGCCAGAATACCAATGCAGGGCGTAGGCGTTGATTTAGATACACACGTATAAGAGATAACATGAACAGAGTCGCTTTCGAGCGGCTTTTTTCATTTCTACATAAAGCAAAACCCTCGATTGCCGTCGAGGGTTTCTGTTTTTCCAATCCGCAAGGTCATGCAAATAGGAGAAAGTAATCTATATGAAGAATCATACATCAAAATCACAGTTAAAGATAGGTGGCAAAATGAGCGAATCAGGTGCTGATCGTGTCGGAATATTGCAAGCAATTGCATTAATAATTATCGCTCTGTCTGTTCTTATTACAGCGGCAGGAGGTGTGCTTTGGTTACTACGATAAATCAGGATATTAAATCTTAGAACCGACCTACAACAGGTCGGTTTTTTATTACCTAAGGAAAAGTTATGGCACTTAATCGAATGATGTACTGTTCAACTCAGGAAGGATATTCAGCCAACATTGGTGATGGTGTTATGTCTCAGATTCTAGATGGCGGTGCAGACCGCTATCGAAAATCACTTAAAGGTGTGGTTCACACTGTTAGTTCTAGATGGGTGGTGCAGGAGTCTGGTTATCAATACCTTATGGCCTTTTATCGAGTGTGGGCAAGAAATCCTAGTCAGCCTTTTTTGGCAAAGATATGTGTTGATAACGCACCTGTTGAAGACTATGAATGCTTCTTTAGTGGTGCGCCTACACTTTCAAGTAAAGAGGCAGATGTCTATACAGTTACAGCAACTCTGAAGGTTAAGCCGCTACCAGTTAATGAAGCTTTGGATGACATCATTATTGGAGTTGGCAATGAAGGTGGTGATTTGGCTGCTTTATTGAATCCATTGGAGAAGTTGGTCAATGAAGACCTTCCAGATGCATTGGAGACGTATAATGGCTGATTACACATCCTTTTATTTAAATGCCTCTAGTGGTGTCGTGCCATTGGAGTGTATTGAGATTTCCCACCCAAGTTTTTCAAAAGTCTTTCGTTATGTGAAGAATGATTCAGATGGAATTTTAGCTGAAGGTCAGAATTATGTTTATCAGCCGATGTCTATTAAGCGAAATAACGTTTCAAACGACTTGGAGCAAACCTTATCGCTAACCATTGCTGACATGGACGATGAGCTAGCACTAGCTGTATCTGCAATTAGAGAAAGTATATATCCAACTGTAAAACCTGAATGCAAATTTAAGCTATTCCGAGATGATGATCTAACCTCACCTATGACTCAGTTGCAAACATTGGAAATACCTACAATCTCTAAAGATAGTAGTGGTTTGGTCACCTTCGATGCACAAGCACCACAGCTTAACAGTGTTAAGACTGGGCGAACCTACTCAATTGAAGATTACCCTTTGCTGCGGAGAGCGTAATGAGCATAGATAACTTGCTAGATCGCATGTGGTCCCAAAAATACACGTGCAATGAGTTCGCTTGTGAAACATGGCAGCAACTAACTGGCGAAGATCTTTCAAAAAGACTAAACGGATTTCTGAATGGAAAGGGTGGATTTGAATTAATTGAAGTACCCGTATCGCCCTGTATTGTATTTTTCAAACACAATTTCCAGACCTCAACACATGTTGGGGTTTTTTTTGATAACAAGGTTTTGCACCTCACTGGTCGTGGTGTTCAGTACATGCCATTAGAAGTTGTGAAGATTGGATTTAAAGAGGTTAGCTACTACAAATGAAAAGAGTAATTATTTGCCCTGATCCATATAACCAAAGTACTTGGTCTACCGCTGATGTTGATGATGTAAGCGCATATCTAAAGCAGCAATTTACAGTGTTTCCGCAGAATACAAAAATTTATCACAATAGCGTTGCAGAAGAAAATGACATCACACCTTTAAATGTAGAGGGCATTAAGCATTTACAGGCATTGGAAGGCACATTTTATGTTGTGATCTACCCAAGTTGGATTTGGTATGTGTATTACGCCATTGTGGCCATTATGGCTGCATATAGCGTTTATAGTATTTTGACAATGCCCAAGCCTGATGGAGGGCAACCTGGCTCCTCAAATAATGAGCTAGCTAATCGGGCAAACAGAATGCGAGTCAAAGGACGTGTTGCCGATATCTTTGGGAATATCCGAGCATACCCTGACTTGATTGCTGTGCTGTACAACAGTTATGAAAATGACATCGAAGTTGAAGAAAGCTTGATGTGTATTGGTCGTGGGTTTTATCAAATCCATGATTGCCGTGATGGTGACACAGATGTGAATGGTATAGATGGGGTAAGTGTCAGTATTTATGACCCTGATGTCAGCATTACAGGTAATACCACAATTTACAAAGTCGGTGATGATTTTACTGAGTTGCCTTTGGATGTTGCAAAGTCATCATCTATAAACGGACAGAGCCTTGTTTCACCCAATGACGTAGTAGTATCAGGAACAAGTATATACTTCACAACTGGCGGGGTAATACACAGCACTGATAGCTCAATAGACTTTCGGGACTTCTTTAGCACTGGCGATGGAATAGCAATCTCTGGCGCTCAGTTCGGTGTTGATAACGCGGTTTTATCTGGGCCATGTTCAGTATCAAGTGATTTTAAAGTCAGTATTGATACAGATATTGATGTGCCTGCTTATGCTGATTTTAAAGGCTTATTACTGAATGGAGCAAACGTAGATATTGCTGGCAGTAATTACGATTTGTCAGGTCAATACATTGTGTCATCAGTGACAAGAACACTGGTTGGATCAATCTATACTTACGTTGTTCAATTGGATTCACCAAAACAAGTCAACTACAACTGGAACTATGTTGATGCTGACTATGACTTAACAGCGGGTATTACGCTTAATAACAACATTGGCAGTGCTGATTTAGATGATAACTATTCGATTAGTATTGTGACAGAAACGACTGTAACACTATCAAATGCATCTACTGTGAATTCTGATTGGGACAAAATTCCAACTTTGTTCGGTGGCACAACTCAAGGACTGAATGATGAAACCATTTATTTAGAATTGATTGCTAATAAATGGGTGGGTTGGTTTGAGTTATATCATGACGCAGCCACCACATTGCAGATGAATGTATATTTCCCTCAAGGATTATACAACGTCAACAAAGATGGTAAGACGACTTACAATGATGTAACGATCACTGTTCAGTATCAGTCAATTGACGACACGGGCAATCCTATTGGTGTGATTCAGTCACAAGATTTTTTTGTTGAATCAAAATCCAAGAGTTCTTTTGGGCGTACCTTTAAAGTTGCGTTAGGTACTATGGGAAATCAGCGTTTCCGCTTAGCTAAAACAAAGGCAGGAACAGGCGCTAACCCTGTGACCGAGTGCAAGATTAAAGATGTTTACTTAACAAAGCCATTTCCTAAGGACTCCTATCCTGATGTGACAGTGATTCGATCTAGAACTGTGGCAACTGATGGTGCCTTATCTGTTAAAGAGCGTGTCCTAAATTGTCGAGTAACACGGAAATTAAAGGTTGATGGCACGGGTCCATTGGTTGCAACAAAAGATGCAGGGCAAGCCTTGATCAATATGGGGCTCGACCAATACATCGGACGACGCTCTGTGACTGAAATAGATATCGACCAAATCAAGACAGAGATTCAAGCAGTAAGAGATTACTTTGGCTCGCCTGTAGCGACTGAGTTCAGCTACACATTTGATGACGAAAACCTAAGCTTTGAAGAACAGGCAGGCATGATTGCAAGCGCGTGTTTCTGCGAAGCCATGCGCTTTGGTAATAAGCTGCGATTAAAGTTTGAAAAGCCGCAAACCAATTCTGTTTTGCTTTTCAATCATCGAAATAAACTTATGGGTTCTGAAACTCGCACCTTTAAGTTCGGTATTGATAAAGACTATGACGGAGTTGAGCTTGAGTACACATCTCCTCTCGATGACAAGCGAGTTACCTATTCAATCCCTAGCGGCAGTCCTTTAACCAATCCATTGAAGATCCAAAGTACAGGCATCAGAAATGAAGCCGTTGCGAAGACAAGAGCATGGCGAGAATGGAATAAGCTGAAGTTTCAGAATGTTAACTGTGAGTTTACTGCCTTGAATGAGTCAGATCTATTAATTAGAAATGACCGAATCCTTGTTGCTGATAACACCAGTTTAGAAACTCAAGATGGAGAAGTGGTTGCTATAGATGGTTTGATCTTAACTTGTTCTCAGGATGTGGATTTTGTTTCAGGTGAGACCTATTACGTTCACCTACAAATGCAGAATGCAACAGTAGATATTGTTGAATGCACAGCAGGTGAAATGACAAACCAGATCATTTTAACTAGACCACCAATGCAAGCGCTTGTTGTTAGCCCTGATCGATACGTCAAAACACTTTACACAGTGATCAAAGGTGCAGACTCAAGCAAAAGCATATTTATGCTTAGTGAGATGACACCTAATGATCAAATGACCAATAAGCTTACATGTATCAACTACGACGATCGTTACTATCAGAACGATCACGACTTTATTTAATTAACTTTGGAATTATGACCGCCTTCACAGGCGGTTTTTTTATGCCTGGAGAAAAGGTATGGCTGGAATCATTACCGAACAGCAATTAATTGATGCATCTACTGACGCAGAAACTTTAGAGCAAGTTACTAGTGGGGATGCTGAGTCTAATGTAACTTCGAGACTAGGGCGTGTATACCCAACCATGGCACGTGCTCTTTACCAAGTTATTCAAACAGGTGGATTTGAACCATTTCAGACAGAGTCTGAGCTACTTGCTAGTGTCCCAACTGTGCCAAAGAAAGCAGCTAAAGCTTTAGATACCAAAAAGATCTGGTACTGGGGTGGTAGTTCTTGGGCAGATACAGGTTTGAGTGAATTAGACCAAGCGAAGAATTATTCAAATGCTAATAAGTATTTTAAGCCTGTAATTTTTGATTTAAGTTCTGATTTGAATAACTTTACAACAGCTGGCGTTTGGTTCGCACCAACCTCAAGCTATGCGGCATTAGAGCGAAATTTTCCAATTGTCTCAGGTGGTTGGTTAACTGTAATTGATTCATCTAACAATCAGAAATATCAGCGCTATGATACACATGAATATTCTTTCTTACGTCGATTAAATTCGGGCGTTTGGTCGCCTTGGATAACTCAGGATGTAGCTAAAGGAGTTAATACATCTTCAAATTATACAGATAGTAAATTTGGAAATTCAGTTGGGTATGATCAAAGCAATTTAATAGCAGGTGTCCCTTTAATTGCAGATAAGTATGTTAATTCAACTGGAGTTGTGACATCACAAGCTGCAACTGCTTATGTAGTAATACCAGTAAGCATTGGTTCATATTACTTCAAAAACTTTGGGGCAGACTTAGTTGCTGGCTCCTTTCCAGTGGGCTTTTCCACGATCCCAAATGCTACCAATTATACAATTCTAACTAGAACAGTTGTCAGCACTGGACTTTTAAAAGTAGATGTTACAGAGGCTGGCTATTTAGCATTTGATTTGAAATTAGCAAATACCAACTTCATTTCTACTTTGCATGTCACCAATAACCTAAATGCAATTAACAAGCATGCTGTGAAAATTAACGGTGCAGATGTAATTGATCAACAATTAAGACTTACTGCGCTTACAACTGACGGGATGGAATCTATTGGAAATCTATATAATCCAATCAGTAACAAGCCTGATGTTTATGTACATGTAAGCGGAAATATTGCTGCTGCTACAGGTGCCATCTTAACTCAGATCAAAGTTAAGAAAGGGGCGACCTATCATGTAAAGGCACCTGATTTGCGAGCAGGAATATTTGCAGTAGCTCTTAGAGCTGATTCAAGCATGGCAATTGGATCGACATTGGGGTTAGCTACATTAAATACAGTTTCTTCAACATATAAAACTTTCACAATACCATCTGACAGCTTGGCAGAATACGCTTTACTGACTGTTAAACTGCCGTCTCAAAGCTTTGATATTTCATCAACTATTCAGATTACAACCAATCCAGATGCTCCAACTCTTAAGAAGGTTAATAAGCTCAATGGTATTTCGCTTGCAGCTTCTACCCTCAATAAACTGACAGGTAAGAAGTGGATTGCAATTGGTGATTCGATTACTGAGAAAAACTTTAGAGCAAACAAAAACTACCACGACTTTATCTCAGAAGATGTTGGTGGAATGACTGTTTACAATAAAGGTATTAGTGGATCTGGATTCTGGAATCGTCTTAATGTGGCAGACACTCTCACAGAGGAAGCTGACATTATTACACTGTTCTGGGGAGTGAATGATTTCAGTAAAACATACCCAATGGGACCATTCTTGAGTAATGATACTGAGACCTTGTCTGGGCGAATGAACTATGTAATCAATTCTTTGTTGGTTAAGTACCCATTAGCTAAGCTTGCAATTCTTACCCCGATTCCTGCGTTAAGTCAGTGGGGAAGCAATGCAACTCCGAACTCTCTTGGTTTCACACTTAAGGATATTTGCGACATGTTAGTTAAATATGCAAAGCATTACTCTTTGCCTGTTCTAAACCAATATGAAACAAGTAACTTGCCAGTGTGGGTGCCAGCTGCTAACAACTACTATTTCACAGCACCGGGACAGCCAAGTCCTGATGGCTTGCATCCAAATGATGCAGGTCAGCGTGTAATGGCAGATCACATGAAAGTGTTCTTAGAATCACTGTAAATAAACGCAATACAAGCCTTAGCACTAGCTAGGGCTTTTTAATTATCTGGAGAAAAGTGAATGGAACCAGTTTCAACTGGCGGTTTTGCAGCAATTATAAAATTTTACGGGGTAGCAATCATGGTGACTTTAGCAGTCGCTTTGGTTGCAGCTGTAGTGATGATGACTCGAATGCCAAGATCACCTCAGGAGTGGGCGGTGGGTTTGATTTGCACAGTGGTATCTAGTCTTGCAGGTGGGTCTTTCATCATTATGAAATTCACCTTACATGCATGGGCCACAGATACATGGGGATGGTTTGCAATTGGCGGTTTGTTCTTTATGTGTGGTTTACCTGGCTGGGCATTGGTCCGGTGGATATTCAATTTCATAGACAAGCAAGAAGGCAAAACGATTGTAGAAGTGATCAAAGAAATCAAGAAAGCAAAGAACGATATTTCAGGCGGTGAGACATGAATTTTGATAAAGCATTTGAGCGACTAATTGGGCATGAAGCAGGGTATTCAATTGATAAGCGTGATCCTGGTAACTGGACTGGTGGAAAGGTTGGTGCTGGTGTTCTAAAAGGCACCAAGTTTGGCATTGCAGCAAACACTTATCCAAATCTAGACATCAAAAATCTAACCATTGATCAGGCAAAGCAGATCTATAAAAAGGATTGGTGGGATAAATTGGGAGCAGATAGTTTGCATTCAGCTATTGTCTTTCAGCTTTGGGATTTTGCAGTTAATGCTGGAAAGTCGCGTGCAATCAAAGAGCTTCAACAAGTTGCTGGTGTTCCAGATGACGGAATTATTGGACCCAAAACAATAGCTGCAGTCAAAGCCATGGATGTGAATGATGTACTTTTAAAGCTCAATGCAGAGCGCTTGAAGTTCTATACATCGTTGAGTAAATGGCCTACATACGGCAAAGGTTGGACTAATCGTGTTGCGGAGAATCTAATCTATGCGGCAGAAGATAATTAAGAAGCGATGCAAAAGATCCAAACTTGCTTCGCTTGTCACAGTGCTGTGTCTTTTATTCTCAGGATGCACAGCAAATTCAATTAAAACCAATGTCAGTATTTCGGTTTGCTTGCAGTGTGTTCAACATTAGCAAGCTTACTCCCTCACAATCTCCACGCCTTTCAGCTTCCTTCCTCGCGTCACCATAAATTTGTCAACTTCTCTTTTCTCCAAAAACTTTATAGCCTTATCCTTTGTATCTAAAAAGACATATTGTTGAGTGACCATTCCATTTATATCTGAATAATCTTGGTAATCTTCAAAAAGCGATTGCTGAATGTGCAAGTATTGCTTGCCTTTCTTGATGTAGAAGTACTTCATTTCTTACCCCAACTATCAACAATATCAGCCCAGTCTTGCATCATCGCTCTTCGCTCATCTAAGTAGCTCGCATGGTTATAAGTGCCACGAACTACATTCTTATCAACATGGGCAAGTTGTATCTCCACATGATCAGAAGGGTAACTAAGACCATGCAGCATTGTAGATGCAGTAGCACGGAAGTCATGGGCAGTTAGGCTTTCAAAGCCCATATTTCCCAATGCACGGTTCACAGTTGTATTATTCATTTTCTTGGTAACATCAAACACACTTGAAAATACAAGGTCACTGTTTTTTGTTTGCTCAAACTGATCAAGCAAAATTTGCTTTAGCTGTTTAGATATAGGGACTAAATGCTCCCGATCTTTTTTAATATTCCGTTGACCTTTTTTTCTTTGTTCTGCTGTGGCAGGAGGAATGCAGATAATACCAGTATCAAAATCAACCCACTCCCAGCGCAGGCGAATAACTTCAACTGTACGCAACATAGAATAGATTAGAGTTTTGATCGCGTTCTTAGTTGTTGTTGCACCATTGTATGAAGATAGCCGAGAGTTGAAGACTGCTTTTTCATCATCAGTCATAGGCCGCGCAGTAATCTTTGGTGGGCGTTCTACTGTGTTTCTTAGTGCAGATACAGGATTGAACTCACAACGTGAAGTTGCAATAGCATAGTCAATAACCTGACTGACTAATTGCCGGTTAAAGATTGCTGTGCTTTCACCAGTGCCATAGTTACCCTGTTTAGATACTCGCTTCATTGTCTTTTCTTGCATCTGTAAAACATCAAATGCAGAAATCTTTTTAATATCCTTCTTGCCAAGTGAAGGGAATATGTCTTTTTCAAATGCCTTTTCTACAGATCGCTTATAGCTTATAGATTTTTTATCTTTTCGCTTGTCGTACCATTCTGTGGCCACACTCTCTAAAGTGCATGCTTGATTTAATAGCGCTCTTGCTTTTTCCTCTTGGCGGTTTTGTGAAGGATCAATATTTTGATCTAATAATAATTTCTGCTCCAAAGTCTTTTGGCGAGCTTGAGCCAAAGTAACAAGTGGGTACTCGCCTAAACTAATCATCTTTGCAGTACCAAGAAAGCGGTATCTAAAGCGCCAAAGTTTAGAACCATTCGTGCGCACTTCGATGCACAGACCACCTTGATCAGCAACACGATAAGCTTTATCTTGTGGTTTGAGTTGTTTTATTTTGGTGTCGTTGAGCATTAGCTATCTGTGAGTAACTTGAAAATAAAAATGAATACTCACAATCTTACTCACAAAAGTTGTGAATGTCACCGAACATGAACGAACACCAACGGACATTAAATATTTTTGAATTGTAGCTGTTGTAAATGAACCGAACACCAACGAACGTCAGCGTATATCAGTGCTTCCTTTCAATCATTAGAAGCATGATTATAACCTTTTGAAAAATATGCACTTAATTGTGCTATTGAATTCGATAAACCGATCTGAGCGCTGTATTTTTTCATCTATCTTGAATAGAGAAAAGATTATTCTAGCGATAACGGGAAATCATCATAACAAAACCGATCATTAATGTGGGAAATTTTGAAAGCACTAAAGGTTGAATGAAAGGCTAATTTTATTTGTTGAAATGAGCCAGTAATTGATCATAAATTTTTGTAATTGAAACACTTGAGGAAAAAAGCTGAAAGTGAATCGAAAGTCTAAATGAATTGATTGGAATGATGTTGAAAAGAATGATATAAAAAGCCAATTTACGCGAATAATAAAAGCGTAATTGGCACTACATTGGTTCTTTGTTATATGTATTGCACCATTTTGGTTCATTATGTCTTTTTTAGGGACGAACTGAAATAGGAATGTTTAAATATGGTGCATTTAAAAATGCAGACATTAAAGTAAGCATAGGACAGGGAGCCTAAAGCATTTTTTCTGCAAAGAATTTCAATGTTTTAGGTATGCTTTGAAATTGTTGGTATGATAATTGCTAATTATACATCAACAACTAACACGCACTTAACAAGTGCATAAAAACTTCATTGGAGCAAATGAGCATGGCGAACAAGGTCCTTCAACTCATCAAAGAAAGTGGCGCAAAATGGGTCGATTTTCGCTTTACTGATACTAAGGGTAAAGAGCAGCACGTAACTTACCCAGCTGATACCATTGATGAAGATACATTTGAAGACGGTAAAATGTTTGATGGTTCTTCAATTGCTGGTTGGAAAGGCATTGAAGCTTCTGACATGATCTTACGTCCAGATGCTGAAACAGGTTTTCTTGACCCGTTCTTTGCTGAGCCTACAGTTGTTGTGACTTGTGACGTAATCGAGCCTTCAACTGGTCAAGGTTACGAGCGTGACCCACGTTCGATTGCTCGTCGTGCTGAAGAATATTTAAAATCTACAGGTATCGGTGATACAGCATTCTTCGGTCCAGAACCAGAATTCTTCGTTTTTGACGAAGTGAAATGGGACATCGACATGTCTGGCGCACGCCACACATTGATCGCTGAAGAAGCTGCTTGGTCTACAGGTAAAGACTACGAAGCAGGTAACTCAGGTCACCGTCCACGTGTTAAAGGCGGTTACTTCCCAGTTCCTCCAGTTGACTCTCATCAAGACATGCGTGCTGAAATGTGTGCACGTATCGAAGACATCATGGGGCCTGGTCGTGTAGAAGTACATCACCACGAAGTTGCATCTTGCCAATTAGAAATTGGTGTGAGCTTCAATACCTTAGTTCGTAAAGCGGACGAAGTTCAACAGTTCAAATATGCAGTTTGGAACGTTGCGCATCAATATGGTAAAACAGCGACATTCATGCCTAAGCCAATGGTTGGTGATAACGGTTCTGGTATGCACGTTCACATGTCAATCTCTAAAGATGGCAAGAATTTGTTTGCTGGTGATGAATATGCTGGTTTATCAGAAATGGCATTGTTCTTCATCGGTGGTGTAATCAAGCACGCGCGTGCGTTGAATGCGATTACGAACCCAGGTACAAACTCTTATAAGCGTTTGGTTCCACACTACGAAGCACCAATTATGCTTGCTTACTCAGCACGTAACCGTTCTGCTTCTATCCGTATTCCTTACGTTTCTAGCCCTAAAGGCAAACGTATCGAAGCGCGTTTCCCTGATCCATTAATGAACCCATACTTAGGTTTTGCTGCATTGTTAATGGCTGGTCTTGATGGTATTCAAAACAAGATTCACCCAGGTGAAGCTGCTGACAAAAACTTGTATGATCTTCCTCCTGAAGAAGAAGCAAAAATCCCAACAGTTGCTCACAACTTGGAAATGGCGATTGCTGCACTTGAAGCGGATCATGAGTTCTTGTTGAAAGGTGGTGTATTCACTAAAGAAATGCTTGATGCATATATCGAACTTAAAACTGAAGATGTACGCCGTCTTAACACGACGACTCACCCAGTTGAATTTGATATGTACTACAGCCTGTAATAGATACAGATTGAAAAAGCTCGCTTCGGCGAGCTTTTTTTATGTTTTTGATTCAATTGAAAGTCATGCTCTTTTTCCAAAGAAATTCATGTACACTAATCGCGATGTTTTTAGTGAGCCAAGCATGCGAAATTTACGACCAAACAGAATTAAGGGACGAGAGATCCCAACTGAATTGAAAAAATGGTTGTATGCATCTGGTTCCCTTACTCAGCAATTGACTGATCTGGGTGAGGGGGAGTTTCATGTCGAACGTCTTAAAGAACATTTTCAACGACTCACCTTTAACGATAGCCAGTGGATGCAAATGCCAGCACACCATATTGCATGGGTGCGAGAAACCAATCTTTATGGTAGTGAAACAGAAGCTTGGGTCAAAGCGAAAAGTATTTTTCCAATCTTAAGCTTACACAAGAAAGCGCGTTTATTTCGGCATATTCGTAATAAGCCAATTGGCTGGTTTTTATTTCAACGAACCAACCCAGCCTGCGAAAGGCGGGTTATTTATCTTGAAGAAGGTTG
This sequence comes from Acinetobacter sp. 102, assembly GCF_037028485.1. Classification (NCBI taxonomy): domain Bacteria; kingdom Pseudomonadati; phylum Pseudomonadota; class Gammaproteobacteria; order Moraxellales; family Moraxellaceae; genus Acinetobacter; species Acinetobacter sp. 102. Next base: position 186,736 of record NZ_JAZEZK010000006.1, on the reverse strand, counting down.
GACCAGACAAAGTTGCTATACTTGGCATGGCTGCAAATTTATTGTGCAAGAAACATTTCTTCCCGCATTTGAACAGTTTATTCGACAGCATTGACTCTAAGGATTCATCATGGAAACAGTGCAACACACAACATGGCGGCAACGTTTAGAAGCCTATTACTATCTATGCCGTTTTGATAAGCCTGTAGGTACAGAACTGGTCTTTTGGCCAACCATGTGGGCACTATGGATTGCTGCTGGTGGTTTACCACCTTTGCAGATTCTCATTGCGATGGTTTTGGGTACGATTTTTATGCGTGCAGCGGGTTGTGCGATCAATGACTTTGCTGATCGTAAAGTCGATGCCCATGTAGAGCGTACCAAGACACGTCCATTAGCCACTGGCATCATTCGTCCACGCGAAGCGGTTTATGTTTTTTTGGGATTAGTTGCAGCAAGTGCGTGTACTTTATTTTTTCTACCGATTGCAACGTTTTATTGCGCCCTAGCTGGTCTAGTACTGGCATTCATTTACCCTTTTATGAAGCGCTATACACACTTGCCGCAAGTGGTGTTAGGTATGGCTTTTTCATGGGGAATTCCCATGTCTTTTACCGCGATGGGTAAGCCCTTAGATTTAACTTGTTGGCTTTTATATTTTGGTAATTTGGCATGGACGGTGGCTTATGACACTCAGTATGCGATTACCGATCGAGAATATGATTTAAAAATTGGAGTGAAATCGACAGCGATTTTATTCGGTCGTTACGATATACAAATTATCGGGTTACTCCAGATTCTCAGTTTATTGCTGATCGGTGGGGCTTTATATTTAGAAAATCTGTTGTTACCGTTTGGATTGATTGCGTTGTTGATCGTTGCGGTAGATTTTGCCTATCAAGCTTTCAAAACCAAAGATCGTGATCCACAAATTTGTTTTTGGGCATTTCGTCACAATCGTTGGGTAGGACTGATTATTTTTCTTGGAATTTTTTTAGAATTAATATTTTAATCTGACTAAATAGTTGAAAAGTGTCCTATGCAGGGCACTTTTTTTATGCCTTAATAATACGGCATGTAGATTCATGCACAAAAATAAGACAAGGACTAAAAGGATATTTTATGAAACGGTCAAACATTGCTTTAGCAGTTACTTTCTCGATTTCTGCATTATTTTTAACAGCGTGTAATGACAATGATGATGATTATACCGGGGTAGATTCGAATAAAACCTATCTGTCTGAAACGACTTATTCTAAGGATAAAGTGGATAATGCCTCATCACTCAAGGTAATGACTTATAACATGGAGAATGTTCAAGGTCGCACTGCCAAAGCAACCGCACTGGTGATGTTCCCTAAAGTTGCTCAGCCCGCTGATGGTTATAGAGTGGTGGTCTGGGAGCATGGTACGGTTGGGGTGGGTGATAGCTGTGCACCAAGTAATAATACTGTGAATCCTCGCTTTAAAATCCTCGCTGATACTTTATTGGCGGCGGGTTATGTGGTGATTGCGCCAGATTATGAAGGCTTGGGGACTCCAGGAATTCATCCATATCTAAACTTGGGTAGTGAAGCTAAATCTGCGATTGCAGCGGTAAAAGCAGCAAAAGATCATTATGGGGCGAAACTCAATGGACAATGGATGTCTATTGGTCAGTCTCAAGGTGGTCATGCTTCATTGGGTACTGCTGAATTTGCAAATAATGATGCAAATTATAAAGGTGCGGTTGCGGGCGCTCCTGCATCGAGCCTTGGTTATATCATCTCTGTTGTTGCACCACAGGCAATTGCAAATATTCTTAAGCAAGAACAGGCTGGTCTTGCACCAGTGGGTACAGCTGTTGAAGTCTATGCAGAGTTGCTTGCTTATGCTGCATATACGACTGTTGGTATTACAGCTTATGATCCTAAATTTAATTATCGGGAAATTTTTCAGGAACGTTCTCGCTCAATTGCTGAATTCGCCGAAGGTACGACAGGTGAAAATGGCATCTGTTTAGATGATTTGCATAATAAGTTTGCAGCAGATATTCGTGACTTTATCAGCAAAGATACCACTAAAACTGTTTTGGACTATCCAGGCTTAGCGGGTAACTTCCAAGAAAATCCAACTGTGAAAAAATTCCTAACAGATAATCAACCTGCGACCAAGAAAATAAACAGTCCAGTGATGATTATTCAGGGGACATTAGATATGGCAGTGCCTTATCCAGTGACAGATTCCTTGCAAAAAGGATTGATTGCATTGGGTACTAAAGTCACATTCTTGCCAGTTGTTGGAGCGAGTCATACTCAAGCAATTGTTTGTAAGAATGCGGATGCTTATGGCTTTATCCAAGCCAATATGTCAGCAGGTACAGGTATCGTATTGACGGATGCGCAGAAGGATGCCAGCCAAAGCCCTCACTGTACTGGTAAATTCTAAGATTTCTTTGCTTATTTAGAAGAAATTTACTTTTAAAAAGAGTCTCTTTATAGGGGCTCTTTTTTGTTATATTGTTGCACAGTTTAAAGCCATGCAATTTGAGTTTAAATCACTTATGAGCCAGCCACCTGTTGAGAAAAAATCAATCCCTTGGTTATTAATGAGTTTGGGATTGTTAATTCCAATTTTTATTGTAGGTATGGCCTTTGTTGCTGCGAAAAGTGATGCGCAAACCAAGAAAAAATATGACCAGCAACGCGCTGAAATGGCAAAGAAATTTGAACAGCAGAAAAATGCTGAACAAGCGACAAAGGCGGAATAATTTTTCTTAAATTAGCTGACTATCGAAGATCCATCTGTAATTGTTTTACAGATGGAATTTGTGTATAGCGTTGTACGACATAACCTGCTTCTTGCAACATCTGATCTCGTTTTTTATCTTCTAATTCTTTTCCGATATGGCTGGGGTCATCTAACTCAATAATCGCCAGTACATTCATCTCTTGATCTAAAACCACAAAGTCAGTCACTTTACGGTTGAATTTACTGCGGATTTTATAGTGATCACTGGTAATCAATGCACTAAAGGCTACCTGCGCAAGTACATGATGCTGTGGAAAGGCCTGTTGTAATCGTACAAACATTCTTGATTCAAATGATGTGATGACAGGTCGAGCAAAGAACTTTTGTTTGGGAAAGAAAGGGCGTATACAGCTAAAGAGCAAGATAGCTGTACTAATAAAACCAATCGTTAGAAATAAGAGGTGATTCGATTCAAACATGTATTTATCAAAAAGCAAATAAAAAACCCACTCAATTAAGAGTGGGTTTTTAGAATCTTGGCTCTCCCACCTGGGCTCGAACCAGGGACCTGCGGATTAACAGTCCGTCGCTCTACCGACTGAGCTATGGGAGAATCTGGAGCGAATTTTAGGGCCTAAATGGCAGTCCGTCAAGTAAAATCAGTATGAATAATAAACGCTTAACCAAAATATTGAATATTAACGTGCAACTTGATTACATTGTGCCAATTCAGTGGAGCGGGTATTCCAGATTGCACCTGCTGAGTTTTTATAATAACTAATCTTGCCAATACGTAAGACTAGACTCTGACAAGAATCTAAGGAGAGAGCATTGCCCCAAGGGCCAGACATGCTACAGACACGACCATTACATTTCCAGACCACATTAGGTCCATTTTCAATGGGTACAGTCACTGTGCCTTTATAAGAGGAACCAGCATACCAAGTGGTTTGGGCGGCCATTGCTGGACTGCAAAAGATGATTAAACAGAATAGAAGTTTTTTCATTATGTGTTTTCCATAACATCATCGCTAAGTTTTATTTTATAGTCAAAATAATAGGTAGGTTGAAATTTATACGATACTCAACATGAAATGAACAAAATAATCGTAATTGTCGTTATAAAGGTATTTTGTATATTTAAAATAAAAAGCCCAGATCAGTGATCTGGGCTTTTTAGAATCTTGGCTCTCCCACCTGGGCTCGAACCAGGGACCTGCGGATTAACAGTCCGTCGCTCTACCGACTGAGCTATGGGAGAATCTGAGTGCCATTATAGGCAGCTTTTAGAATTGGTCAAGATAAAACTGTCATGTTTCTTTCATTTTTGCATCGTATGCTTTTTATTTGCACAATTACGATAAAGTAGGAAAAATAACTTGAACTTTGAACAGGCTATTGCTAGATTCGAATTAGAAAGAGCGTTTAGATATTTATCTAAACAGTGTGGATTTAACCCTACTTGCCAGCACTAAAATGGCTAAACTGGAGGTCGAAATGACTATTCTAAATATTCAATCTATTTTTTCAAATTTGTCTTTTTATCAAGAGCATTATCTCGAGATTATTCAAGATGCTGCGCAGTATTATACGCCAGTTGAACATTCATTTATAAATACTTTCCCGTTTAAGCAACAAGCCTTGTATCTGGGTGATTTACTGCAATTATGGTTTGGTAATAAATGGAAAATTCAAACGGCTAAAGATCTACTCACACAAAAAAATACATCGACTGTCGACGAGCATGCACCTTTATATTTATTTCAACTTGGTGGTGAATTATTTTTAGGTGCAAACACTGCTTTGGCTTGGTCTGTGGCAGAGCAAAAGGTTGTTTCAGTACAAGTGAAAAGCATTTGGCAATACGCAGTGTTCAGTCATTTATGTATTCGACCAAAAAACTTTCAAGCGCATAAGGCCATTGCATAGGGCTATGATGAAATAGCCCATTTGCTTAATCTGTGCTTATGGGCGAATGATCATGCAGGTTGCGGTTGCATGCGCATAAAGTTTACCATCTGCATCGACAATCTTACCTTCAGAAATACCTAAATTTTTACTGATATTGATCATGCTGCCTATCGCTGTGAGTTTTTGATTCTTAGGGATAGGGCGACACATTTTAATATTTAGATCAATGGTGCCATAACCGACGCCTGCTTCTAAAAGCGTATGAACAGCACAGCCTGTCACTGAATCAAGTACGGTTGCAGCAAAACCACCATGTACACCACCCAGCGGGTTAAGGTGACGTTGATCTGCTTGAACTTCAAATTTGATAAATCCTTCTGCAACTTCTACTGGTTGCATCGGAATAGTTTCACTAATACTGGCAGGTGGAATTTTCCCTTCACACATCGCGGTTAAAAACTCAAGTCCATTCATTTCTTTCGGGTGTTTCATGTTTTTTCCTATATAGTTCTAAAAAGGAACTTGTGTATAACGTAGTCTTTCCATCAGAGACTGTCAATACAGTTCATCGATCCATATCATGTTTTACAAATTATTGATTGCAGCATGCGTGCTTTGTTTTATGCTAACGATAATTCATAAATAACAAGTTTGAATAAAAGGTAAATTTATAATGAAAGGACAATGTGTTTGTGGTGAAACCACATTTGAAGTTGAATTAAGTAATCATGATGTACATGCCTGTCACTGTTCGATTTGTCGTCGACAGACCAGTGGCGTGATTATGACGATTGATGTCAAACAGGGCAGCTTAAAATTTTTAAAACAAGACCATCTCTCTGTTTATAATTCATCGGCTTGGGGCGAGCGGGGATTCTGTAATGCTTGTGGTACTAATTTATTTTGGCGGACTAAAGATCAGAATTATTGCAATATCAATGCATTTGCATTGAATGAGTCGCCACAAGATTTAAATCTTGATTTGGAAATCTATATCGATTGTAAACCTGAGTTTTATGCTTTTCAAAATGTGACCAAGAAGATGACCGAGGCAGAAGTGGTTGCACTTTTTAGTGATGAATCAGCTCAATAGTACTCGTTTTAGGAATCCCAATTTTAGTTAAGGTATAAATTTAAGAGATAAAAAAGAAGCTTCATTGAGAAGCTTCTTTTGTATTGCGGAAAAATTATTTCGCAGCTTTTTCTGCTGCAATCGATGCAATTGCGGCATCAACGCCTTCAATTGAATCAGCCGCTTTTTTAATACGTGCTAAAGCATCAACTAAAACTTCATCAGCAGTCGCATAAGAGATACGCATAAATCCGCCTAAGCCAAACGCATCGCCAGGAACAACAGCAACACCTGTTTCTTCAAGTAACCATTCAGAGAATTCTGTGCAAGATTTTAAACCTTTGGCACGAATTAACGGGCGGATATTGGCATAGGCATAGAACGCTCCATCAGCAGGTAAGCAAGAAATACCATTGATGTCATTTAAGCCGTTAACCACTAAGTCATGACGGCGTTTGAATGCTTCAATCATTGGCTGTAATACGTCTTGTGGGCCATTCAATGCTGCTTCAGCTGCAACTTGTGAAATCGAAGTTGGGTTTGAAGTCGATTGTGATTGGATCTTTTTCATCGCACCAATGATTTTTGCAGGGCCTGCTGCATAACCGATACGCCAGCCTGTCATTGCATAGGCTTTAGATACGCCATTTAAAACAATGGTACGGTCATATAAGTCTGGTGCAACAGTCGCGATATTGTAGAACTCATCTTCCCAACGAATTGGTTCATACATGTCATCAGATGCAACAAATACTTGTGGATGACGACGTAATACTTCTGCCAAAGCCTCTAACTCAGCTTTGGTGTAGATCATACCTGTTGGATTTGAAGGGCTGTTTAATACCACTAGACGAGTATTTGGTGTGATTGCCGCTTCTAACTGTTCTGGTGTGATTTTGAAGCGTTGTTCTTCACCACATTTCACGATTACGGGTGTGCCTTCAGCAATAATCACCATATCTGGATAGCTTACCCAGAAAGGTGCAGGGATGATCACTTCATCACCTTTGTTTAACAAAGCAAGTGCCAAGTTAAAGAAACTTTGCTTACCGCCACAAGACACCAGAATCTGGTTGGCTTGATAATCTAAATTATTATCGCGTTTGAATTTCGCAATAATTGCTTTTTTTAAGCTTGGAGTACCGTCTACAGCTGTATATTTTGTAAAGCCTTTATTAATCGCTTCAATTGCAGCATCTTTGATGTGTTGAGGGGTATCAAAGTCTGGTTCGCCTGCACCTAAACCAATCACGTTTTTACCAGCAGCTTTAAGCTCAGCGGCTTTATTGGTCACTGCAAGTGTAGGGGACGGTTTGATGGCATTGACACGATCAGAGAGACGTACGTCCACGGCATTATTCCTTCTTATGGGATTAAAAAATAAAAAGCAGGTTATCTTAGCCTAAATCGACTTCTTTGTGGCTGAAACTTGCCAGAATCGCATAAAAAGTTACTAAATTTTAAGCATTAGAATCATTGTGTTTTTTTACATATTTTATTTTTATCAAAAGCGCAAAAATCTATTACAATATGCGGCTAGAAATCTAGATTTCGAGAGAATTCCAATGAGTACCCAACAACCTAAAGCCAAAAAAGCTTTGGTGAAATTGCCGTTTCCAATGCCATCTGCTCAGGATGATGCTGAGGATGCAACGCATAATCAGGTTCGTCCAAAACCTGAACAATATGCTGATCGCACTTGGATGCCACCACGCGGTACACGTCGTTCGATGGGTAAGCGTTAAGAAAAAAAGCCAATCAATCTGATTGGCTTTTTTTCTTATCAATAGCGGTTTAATGGATGTTGTATTTTTAGTTCACCACGCCAAAGTTTGAGAAAATCGTACTCATCAATATCATAAAGTTCCATCAAGGCAATAATCACACTGACAAAGGTCATGGCACCTTCAGCGTTGTTATGAAAGTTGAAAATTTTGCCATTGAGCTTGCCTAAAATATCGTTGATTTCATGTTCACGACCGCGCCCATAGCGATCACGCGGGTACAACTCTTCATTTAAAACAACCAAAGCAATGGCTTTTTCAGCTGCGGTTAACTGAGTTTGATCGAGTGCTTCTTCGAAAGACTCGTAGCCATGATCGAAATAGAAAATGACCTTATCTGAAATAAAAGCATGTACCGCATCAGCAGTTAGGTCTGGAAATTGTGAAACAGCATCTTCTTCGATATAGGGACGAAAAGATTCTGGAAAAATCACATTGGAGTGAATGCCTTTAAATAATGGGGCGATTTCAGATACTTTATAACCCGCAATACCACAGCCTAATGCCGTTAAAAAATATTTCATTTTAGGGTGGTGTTTTGCGTAGACTTTAAAGTCCTCGACATAATGCTTTATCTGAGCCAATGGCATTTGTTGTAAGTGTTCATTCAGTGTTGGAATTGCGAAGGTTTGTCCTGCCCAACCACGACCAACACCTTTGACTGCTGCAAAGTGTTGTGCTGCGACACGGGCCGCACCGCTGTCATGTATCCCTGCTAAATTACTACCAAAAACAAAGACCGTATCTTCTGGGAGTTCCGTTACGATTGTTTCATCGTGATATTGGTAAGTCATATTCTTATCATTGAAATCGAGTATAAGTCCATGTTGCAGTTGATTGCGTAGCGGGTCAAGTCTTGCTTGAGATTAATTTATTCAAGACATGTTTCTGCGTGACGCTATTCCAATGACGGTGAGAGTCAAGTATGGCTAAGCACTAAAATATATATCATGGCTTTCTTGGCAGATTCCTTGATACTGTGATGTATTGTCTAGGCGTTATAGTTAACAATTGATATCAAAACGAGATTGAAATTTAACCCCATTCTGTTAAGTTTTTTAGGTTTATAAGTATAAATTGCGCGCTTTTTTAAAGACTAGGGCAATCTCTTGATTTGACTGTGTTGGAAATTGCATAACAATTCAAAAGTATCGTTAGACTTTAAAAAGCAGTTTGTTGCCCCCATTAGAAAGTGAAAATAGCCATCCAATCAGTTGAGTATCTCTATATGAGCGAAAACCAACCTTTTGAGTTAGTCACCAATTATCAACCTGCGGGAGATCAACCTCAGGCAATCGAGAAATTGGTTAGTGGTATTGACCAAGGTTTTCGTAATCAATTACTGCTTGGGGTAACAGGGTCGGGTAAAACCTATACCATGGCCAATGTGATTGCTCAGACGCAACGTCCAACAATTGTCATGGCACATAACAAGACCCTTGCGGCTCAGTTGTATGGTGAATTTAAAGCTTTTTTCCCGAATAATGCAGTTGAGTATTTTGTCAGTTATTACGATTACTATCAGCCTGAAGCGTATGTGCCGTCATCAGATACCTTTATTGAAAAAGATTCGGCTATTAATGATCACATTGATCAAATGCGTCTTTCTGCAACACGTGCATTGTTAGAACGGCGTGATGCGATTATTGTTGCTTCGGTTTCTGCAATCTACGGTTTGGGTGATCCAAATGCCTATATGCAAATGCTGTTGCATATCGTGCAAGGTGATCGTGTCAGCCGTGATGAGATCATTCGTCGTCTAGTAGAGATGCAATATACCCGTAATGAACTGGAGTTCTTACGGGGTACTTATCGTATCCGTGGTGAAATCATTGATATTTTCCCTGCGGAATCGGATAAAGACGCGATTCGGGTCGAATTATTTGACGATGAAGTTGATTCGATTCGTTGGTTTGATCCGTTGACTGGAAAATTGGTACGTAAAGTGCCGCGTGTGACCATTTATCCAAAGAGTCATTATGTGACCCCGAAAGACCATTTAACTCGTGCTATTGATACAATTAGAGATGAGTTGAAAGATCAGCTTAAATTTTTCAAAGAACATGACAAGTTATTAGAAGCACAGCGGATTGAACAGCGTACGCGTTATGATTTAGAGATGATGCAACAATTGGGTTATACCAATGGTATTGAAAATTACTCGCGTCATCTTTCAGGTCGTGGGGCTGGTGAAGCGCCGCCAACCTTGTTTGATTATATTCCTGAAGATGCCTTGCTGATTATTGATGAATCGCATGTGACCGTTCCTCAAATTGGAGCGATGTATAAAGGCGACCGTTCACGTAAAGAAAACTTGGTGAATTATGGTTTCCGCTTACCAAGTGCTTTGGATAACCGTCCAATGAAATTTGAAGAGTGGGAGCGGATTGTTCCAACCACGGTCTTTGTTAGCGCAACGCCTGCACATTATGAATTGGAAAAGTCAGAGCAAATTGTTGAGCAAGTGGTACGTCCAACAGGTTTGATTGATCCTGAAATTGAAGTACGTCCAGTATTAACCCAAGTGGATGATGTGCTTTCTGAAATTAATATTCGTAAGCAACTCAACGAGCGAGTATTGGTTACGACCTTAACTAAACGGATGGCTGAGGATTTAACCTCATATCTTAAAGAGTATGGCGTTAAAGTGGCCTATCTGCACTCGGATATCGATACGGTTGAGCGCGTCAAAATTATTCACGAACTACGTACGGGTGTGCACGATGTATTGGTCGGGATTAACTTGCTGCGTGAAGGTCTGGATATGCCGGAAGTGTCTTTGGTTGCAATCTTAGATGCAGATAAAGAAGGTTTCTTGCGTTCAGAACGTTCATTGATCCAAACCATTGGTCGTGCGGCACGTAATGTCAAAGGTAAAGCAATTTTATATGCCGATCGTATTACGGATTCGATGCGGAAAGCGATGGATGAAACAGATCGCCGCCGTAATAAACAAATTGAATTTAATGAATTACATGGTATTACCCCTCGTAGTGCAGTGCGCCAAACCATCAAGGAAATTGATACGGGTGAAGTACTCAGTGATGATGAAATTGATGAAAAAGTGCTTGAGCAAGCGCAGTCGATCAGTGCAGATGAGCAGCATTTGTTATCTGATCCAAAATTGTTTGCAAAGCATATCGGCAAACTGGAAAAGGAAATGTTAAAAGCCTCGAAAGAGCTACAGTTTGAACAAGCGGCAAGATTACGCGATGAGATTGTCCGTCTTAAAGCGCATATGTTGCAGTCATAATCAAACAGAGAAATCCTCAAAAGGGATACATATCGCAACAGTTTTTGTTCACAAAGTAAGCTATTTTAAATTGCTAACTATATGACTATTGATAACAAATTACTGTTTTGAGGATTTCTCATGCCTTTTATTAAAAATTTCCCGAAAGCGAGTTGGCGCCTTGCAAAGATTGCGATTGGTGGGGCTGTCTTAACTGGGTTAGCTGTTGGAACGATTGCTTATGCACAAGCAAAACCGTTACCGACAGTCGATAAAGTTGAACTCGATAAGTATTTGGGAGTTTGGTACGAAGTCGCGCGAAAACCGATGTTTTTTGAGCGTAAGTGCGCTTATAACGTCACCGCGACTTATACCTTAAATGAAAATGGCAATATTGTTGTTGATAACAAGTGTTATGACAGTGAAGGCAACGTACAGCAAAGTGTAGGTGAGGCATTTGTTGCCAATGCACCATTTAATACCAAATTGCGGGTAAGTTTTTTGCCTGAGGTTGTGCGTTGGGTTCCTGTGATCCGTGGTGATTACTGGATTTTAAAACTCGATGCTGATTATCAAACGGTACTGGTTGGAGAACCGCGCCGTAAATATTTATGGGTACTTTCACGGATACCTAATCCCAAAAAAGAAATTATTCATGAATATTTAAATTACGCTAAATCATTAGGTTATGATATTAGTGATGTGATTTACCCTGAACATCATTAAATAAATACGATATACTGAATAAGAACCATGCTTGCATGGTTTTTTTAATTTCAAATAGTGGATAAATCACGTATTTTGGAAGATTCCCAAAAATTAGAGGCCTAAAATGTTTAAAGGAATTGCTTATTCAGTTTTGGCTTCAGTTACTTTTGGGGTTTTGTACTTTTATACTCAATTGCTTGGTGCATTTGATAGTGAACAAACCTTTGGTTGGCGCATCATTGCGACCTTACCCGTTTTAACGCTATTTATGTGGTTCAGCGGTGACTTGAGTCATATCAAACACATCTTTAAAAGAATTGTCGCGCAGCCCTCGTTATTACTACTTTTAATCATTACATCGGTACTGACATCAGCGCAGTTATGGTTGTTTTTGTGGGCACCTATGCATGGTCGTGGATTACAAGTCTCATTGGGATATTTCCTATTACCTCTGGTTTTGGTATTGGCTGGAAGTATCCTATATGGTGAAAAGCTTTCAAAGTTGCAGTACGTTGCGGTATTACTCGCTGCATTTGGTGTCGGACATGAGGTATGGCGTTTAGGCAGTATTGCTTGGGAAACTGCCTTTGTTGCTTTGGGCTACGCAGCTTATTTTATTCTTCGCAAAAAGATTCAAACTGATAATTTAGGTGGATTCTGGTGGGATCTTTTACTGATTCTTCCAGTTGCGATTTTCTTTACTCAAACAGGGGATACACCTTATCTCAAGTTTTTAGAACATCCGAGTTTGATCTTGGTGGTGATAGGGCTAGGTTTGCTCAGTGCCATTGGTCTGGGTAGTTATATTCTTGCGAGTCGCTATCTACCCTTAATTATTTTCGGTTTACTGGGTTATTTAGAACCTGTTTTGTTGGCCTTGGTCTCTTTGCTGATTGGAGAAAAAATCGGGGCAGATGAATGGTTAACCTATATTCCGATTTGGCTGGCGGTGTTGGTACTGGTGATTGAAGGGGCAATACATTTGTATCAACAGAGGAAGCGCAAGCAACATCTAGAATTGAACTTAAAACAGTATTCGCAACGGGTGAATTTGAAGGATAAATGCTAAAAGTGCTTGTCCATTACGCTGAACTATCAATAAAACTGTTATGTAAATGTACTAAGTTTCAGCTATTTTGATGATGAAAATGGATTTCCACCAAAATTCACAAAAATAATTATAGGTATTTTATGAATTTATAGTCAATTAGGACAAAATCTTAGCTCGTTTAGCAGCTTTTGATTCAATCTTGATGATAATTCTATTACAATTATGGCGTTTTAAAAATTCACGCCCAGTATATATAAATTAGAGGACGTATCAGTGAGCAAAGACACTATCATTGCCCTACACGCAGAACACCAAGGTCGTTGGAAAAACCGTGAAGAAATCGCGGAACGTATGATTACTTTAATTGGTCAATTGTACCGTGAGAAAAATATTGTTGTTTCTGTTTACGGCCGTTCTTTAATTAACCGTTCAGTTATTCAAATTTTAAAAACGCATCGTCGTACACGTATGCTTGATGTTGAGCTTTCTGTTGTAAATACCTTCCCAATTTTGGAAGCGTTAATGAAAGTGGAAAACATCGGTTCTGCTGAAGTTGATATCGGTAAACTTGCTGTTGAATATAAAAACCAAGGTGGCGATGTTGATGCTTTCGTTGCTCAAGCAGTTGCTCCAATTCAAGGCAATGTGACTGCTGCTGCACCTAAAGATGTTGTTCTTTACGGTTTTGGTCGTATCGGTCGTATCTTAGCGCGTTTAATCATCAGCCAATCTGGTTTGGGTCGTGGTTTAAGCCTAAAAGCAATTGTTGTTCGTAAATCATCTGATGGTGACTTGGCGAAACGTGCTTCGTTATTACGTCGTGACTCTATTCACGGTACTTTTGATGGTACGATTTCTGTAGACGAAGAAAACGAAGCAATCATTGCAAATGGTCAATTCATTAAAGTGATTTATGCGTCAAGCCCAAGCGAAGTGGATTACACTGCTTATGGTATTGAAAATGCACTTCTTATCGACAACACTGGTAAATGGCGTGATGCTGAAGGCCTAAGCCAACACTTGAAATGTGCAGGTGTTGCTCGTGTGGTATTAACTGCACCAAGTAAAGGTGAGATGAAGAACGTTGTGTTTGGCGTGAACAACTCTGACATCTTAGATGAAGATAAAATCATCTCTGCTGCAAGCTGTACAACCAACGCAATTACACCTGTATTAAAAGTTTTAGATGACAAATACAAAGTATTGAATGGTCATGTTGAAACAGTTCACTCATTCACAAACGATCAAAACTTAATTGATAACTATCATAAAGCAGACCGTCGTGGCCGTGCTGCAACATTGAACATGGTAATTACTGAAACTGGTGCTGCAAAAGCAGTTGCAAAAGCGTTACCAGGTCTTAAAGGTAAGTTGACAGGTAACTCTGTACGCGTACCAACACCAAACGTATCTCTTGCAATCTTGAACCTTAACTTAGAGAAAGAAGTTGATCGTGAAGAAGTGAACGAATACATTCGTCAAATCTCAATCAACTCTAGTTTACAAGGTCAAATTGGTTATACTAACTCAACTGAAGTTGTATCGAGTGACTTTATTGGTTCACGTACAGCTGGTGTGTTTGATGCGCAAGCAACAATTGCTTCTGGTACACGTTTAACTGCTTATGTTTGGTACGATAACGAAGTGGGTTATAGCTGCCAAGTATTACGTATCGCTGAACAAATGTGTGGCGTAAGCTATACAAAAATCCCTGCTGAAACAAATGCATAATTTGTTTGCAGAATGATAAAAAGCCCAGTTAATAAACTGGGCTTTTTTATTGACTGTACAGAATATATGCTGAATAAAACATAAAAATCGATGAGAATAATGGAAAAGGGAAATAATTAATAAGGAATCGTTCATTGTTGCAGTTCAGACGTTTATTCGTGGTATTTGCTTTAATTGTGGTTGCCAACTTGTGTGGTGTGTATATCGCGATGTGGGTATTTAAGCATTTTAATATTTATATTCCATTAAAGAATCAAGATGTCGCCATCGACTTACAAGAGCCTTTGCAGGTTCGTGTGAAGGTTAAAGATGCGCTCAATGTGGATGTGAATGGTCGTGTCGATGCCAAGATTCCAATTAATGAACAGCTGAATGTTCCTCTGACTCAAACCCTGACGCCACGGGTTTATTTTGATAATTTAGTTCCAATCAGTACCACGATTCCTGTAAAGGAAACGATTAAGGTCAATCAAAGCCTGCCGATTGATACCAAGGTACAGGTTAAAATTTTAGGTAAGGACGTCACCTTACCATTGAAAGGTTCAATCCCTTTACAGCTGGATGTGCCGATTGATATTCAAGTGCCGCTACAGCAAAAAGTACATTTGAAATTTGATGCACCGGTTCGTACTGAACTTAAAGAGAACTTGAATATTCCTTTGAAAGCACAGCTGAATGCGAACATTCCAATTCAAGGCAATTTGAATGTACCGATCACTTCTGAGCTTAATGCTACTGTCGATGTTAAAAATACTTTACCTGTCAAAATTGCACAGGGTGAATTAAAGATTCCGTTATCCACGATGTATTTGGATCGTGTTAAAGCTCAACCCGTCGAAGTACAAGCAGCTCAAAACGATATAAAAGCAGGTGAGTAATGGAGATGCCCAAAACACTGAAAAGCCTGCTGATTAGCTTTGTGATTGTGACAACTCTGGTGGCAATCCTATTTTGGTTTTATTTAAATATTCAGGCATCTTTGATTGTTTCTGCGCAACAGGCGGATATTCGTTTACCTGAATCCTTGGGAACCAAGATCCAAGTAGGTGATCATTTAAGAGTGAAATCTGAAGGTCAGCTAAATACGGTATTGGACATTGATCGGACTCTACAATTGCCTTTAAAAGGCAAGTATTTGGCTGATTTGAGTTTTGAAGTTGAAACACCGATTACGGTTGATATCAACTATGAAACTACGCTGAAAGTAGATGAAGTCGTACCGATTGAAACCAGCACCGATTTGATCTATCAGAATAAATTATTGCCCAAGTTTCCTTTGAGTTTAGATATTCCAGTGAAGTTGGATATTCCATTTCAATTGAAACGTACTTATACCGTTCCTGTAAAAATTGTTTTTGATGGGCCTGTGTATTTTGCTTTTGATGAAACTGTTGATTTGCCAGTGAAGCACCAATTTAAGCCGAGTTTTTATATGAATGATGCGATTAATATGAGTAAGATTTCTTCCTTTGATGCAATCATGTATAACTCGGTGCAACAGACCAAAGCCAATTTAGATATGCAAATGGAACTGCCTTTGAAGAATGTGAGACCTTGAGATAGATCAAGGTCGAATGATAATGAGGAAGGGGACTTGAGATAGTTTAGTTTTCTAGAATATTTTTTATTTCCTGCTCCAGTCTCTCATGGAATTTTTCTACTGTCATATTTTTGAAGAATCTATTTCTATTAACATAAGGTAGGGCTTCTGCCACCAATTGATTATATAAAGGATCGTTTACATATTTCGCCAGTACAAGTCGTGATATTGCACCTAAGCCTGTAATATATTCTTTTTCATCACCATGATTGAGCCATTGGTTTAATGTTTCTATATCTTGATGCTTTTCTGCATCATAAATAAGAAAATCATATATTTGTTGAAAAATATTTTTTAGCTGTTCTGGCTGCGTAATTGGTAGTAATTTACTATTTATACCATGTATAACAGGGTCGTATTGCAATGTATAATTATTTATAGGGTGTTCTCTAAGAAGTCTAATAGTGATATTGGGTTTAACTTGAACATAGCTTGTTAAAGAAATATGTTTATAACCAAATGGATTGGGTGAAGTTATAATTAAAATATTTTCATATATACTCTCCCTAACATCTCTGTACCGCCCAATAGATTCGTTATATTGATTTATTTTTCTTTGATCAATAAAATTTAATGTTTCAAGATGACTTTTCAGCCATTGCTTAGCAAAGATAATTAATTCATCTTCGTTTGGTGGAATAGCCTTAAATTGCTCTAGTTGCTCTTGAGTTACAGGACTCACCGCATCCAGCATTCTTTCAATATTGTGTTGGTCTGGGAATATTTGTTCCTGACTAAAAAAGAGATAAGACCTTGCATCAAAGGCAACTAGGTCATGTTGGCGTAAAGTCTCAATCAAGATTTTATAGAGATATTTACTTTTAACCAATAAACCTTGTTCAATCTTAAAGACATTGTCAGCAGCATCAAAGTAACGTGTTACATTGGTAAAAGAACCAATAATTTCCTCATCAAAATTTGCGGCAAGCTCAGGATTGGTGACGATATTCTCTACATTAAGCAGCCAATTTTTAAACTTTTCTGTGAATCCTGTACATTGAGAATTGGTTGCGTAATATTCTGCTTGTGCCAATGAGTCAATTGTGACTTCAGGATGATGTTGTTTCGCATCCCAAATATAAAATAATGATGACACTTATTTTTATCCTGTAATTTTTTTAAGTGATTAATTATACTGATAAAATTAATAGAATACGAAAATTTTTGCTTAATGTGGTTAAGATTGAAATAAAAACTGTTGTTACATTCAATTTTCTATTCGAGAATTTTCTTAAAATGTGGCAAAATAGTCCGCTTTTAAGAATTTGAGGATTGGCACATGCGCTTTGTTGATGAAGCAGTCATTATCGTAGAGGCTGGCGACGGTGGCAATGGCGTAGCCAGTTTTCGCCGTGAAAAATTTGTCCCTTTTGGTGGCCCAGATGGCGGTGATGGGGGACGTGGCGGAAGTGTATATATTCAAGCCGATGATGATACCAGCACATTGGTAGATTACCGTTATACGCGTCGCTATCGTGCAGAGCGTGGTAAAAATGGTTCGGGTGCGAACTGTTCTGGTCGTGGCGGCGAAGACGTTATTTTGAAAGTGCCAGTCGGTACAACCATTGTAGATACTGAATCTGGTGACATTATTGGTGACTTGGTCGCTGATGGTCAGCGTGTAAAAGTTGCCCATGGTGGTGATGGTGGTTTAGGTAATACTCACTTTAAGTCATCGACTAACCGTTCGCCACGTAAGTGTACGCACGGGATCAAAGGTGAATATCGTGAAGTCCGTTTAGAGTTGAAAGTACTTGCAGATGTTGGCTTACTCGGTATGCCAAATGCAGGTAAGTCAACGTTCATTCGTGCAGTCAGCGCAGCAAAACCAAAAGTTGCAGATTATCCGTTTACTACGATGGTACCAAACCTCGGTGTGGTTGATGCGGATCGTCATCGCTCATTTGTAATGGCAGATATTCCAGGATTAATCGAAGGGGCTGCTGAAGGTGCTGGTCTAGGAATTCGTTTCCTTAAGCATTTGGCGCGTACGCGTATTCTTTTGCATATTGTTGATGTTCAGCCAATTGATGGTTCTGACCCAGCACATAATGCAAGAGCGATTTTAGGTGAGTTAGAAAAATTCTCTCCAACATTGGCAAAACTGCCAGTGGTCTTGGTATTAAATAAACTGGATCAAATTGCAGAAGAATCAAGAGAAGAATGGTGTCAGCACATTCTTGATGAATTGCAATGGAAAGGCCCTGTATTTAAAACTTCTGGTCTTATGTCGGAAGGAACCAAAGAAGTTGTGTATTACTTAATGGATCAAATCGAGCAACAACGTGAGCGCGAAGTTGAAGATCCTGAGTATGCAGCAGAAGTGAAAGCATTCCGTGAGCAGCTTGAAGCTGAGACACGTGAACAAACCATCGCAGCGAAAGAAGCATATCGTGCCATGCGTAAAGCACAGCGTGAAGCTGGTTTGGACGATGATGAAGACTTTGATGACGATGAAGACGAAGGCGATGTAGAAAGCGTCTACATTCGTGACTAGTAAACCGAGGGAAAAATGATAGAAGTGGTCGATGGGCAACGTCAGCTCAATGCGTGTAAACGAATCGTTGTTAAAATCGGATCATCTTTACTCACTGCAAATGGGCAAGGTCTAGATTTAAATGCAATTTCGCACTGGGCGAAACAAATTGCAGATCTACACAATGCTGGACATGAGATTATTCTTGTGTCCTCAGGTGCAGTTGCAGAAGGGATGGTACGCATGAAACTTGCGAGTCGACCCACTGATCTACCCAGTCTACAAGCTTGTGCTGCTATTGGCCAAATGGGTTTAATCCATACATGGTCAAGCGTACTGGATCAACATGGTATCCAAACTGCACAAGTGTTACTCACGCATGATGATCTCGCTGATCGTCGTCGTTATCTCAACTCTTGTGATGCTTTGCAGAACTTGATTGATTGGCATGTCATTCCAGTCATTAATGAAAATGATACTGTCTCTACTGATGAAATTCGGTTTGGTGATAACGATACGTTGGCAGCAATGGTTGCGGGGCAGGTACAGGCAGAATTGTTGATTATCTTAACGGATCAACAAGGTATGTTTGATTCAGATCCACGTAGCAATCCAAATGCAAAATTGTTCTCCGCTGTTCGAGCACTCGACGATCGTTTGTTTGAAATGGCAGGTGGCGGTGGCGTGCTTGGTCGTGGTGGTATGGTCACCAAGGTTCGCGCTGCGCGTCTAGCGGCAAAGTCGGGTTGTCCTACCTTGATTGCCAGTGGGGAAAGCGAAAATGTGCTGGCTCGCCTAATGGCGGGTGAGATGTTGGGTACCTTATTTACTACTGACAATGATCGTGTGACAGCACATCAGCAATGGTTGGCAGCGCATTTACAAACTGCGGGTCGTTTAGTGATTGACGATGGTGCGGTTGAAGCGATTAAGCTCAAACATCGTAGTTTATTGCCTGTCGGAGTCAGAGCGATTGAAGGACATTTTGATCGTGGTGATGTAGTTGAATGTGTTGATAAAAACGGTGGTCGTGTCGCAGTAGGTCGTGTGAATTTTAGTTCGCGTTCTGCCGAAATGATTAAAGGTTTATCATCGGAAAAAGTCTATCAGGTACTCGGTGAAGCACGATCGCTAGAAATGATCCATCGTGATCATATGGCAATCTACTAAATTGTTTGAAATAAAAAAGCTCGCATTAAGCGGGCTTTTTTATGTCTGCTTGATTTAATTTTTTTAGCTCTAAGGTGGGAAGTGCTTGCTCTGCTCCCATCATATAGGGATGGTCTGCCAAAGAGAGCATTTCGAGATCTTCTTCACTATTGCCATAGGCATAAATCGTTTGATAATTTGCTAAATTGTAGCTTTGTAAAATGCGCAATTTCTTTTGCTCACAACTGCAATCTTCTGAGCGATAGCGACCTGTTAAGCGTCCATCTTTACTTTCAGTTTGGGTGCACAGTAATTCAATATTGAGAACCTCACAAATTGGAGTTAAATAAAGATCAACCGATGCTGATACCAGAACAATGTGATCACCACGTTGCTGATGCAATTGAAGTTGCTGGAATAAATCGGGATCTAATCTTTTAATCAGTTTCTGTGCATATTCTTGGGCCAGTTGTTCGACCACATCTACAGAAATGTCTTTAAACATACTTTGAAATAAACGTGGTCGCATGGCATGCGCAGGGTAGAGGCGTAAATAATAGGCTTGAATCCATGGCAGGATTTTCAAGCCTCTTTTGACAATATGACGTTTTGATAGTGCAAAGAAAATAAACCCTGTGAAACTGTCTCTTGGATAGAGTGTTCCATCGAAATCAAATAAAGCAAGATTTAGAGTTTTATGCGTTTCGCTCTTTGCATGCATGTTTCATATCGTCCATTAACGCGACTGGCAAACCAATTGGTATTGTAGTCACGGCTCAGTTTAGGGCCCGAAATAACGACCTCGGGCATAATTGCATAAATAGGTTCTTTATTGGTTTTACTTTGATACAACTTTTGAACGGCTAAATAAGTTTGTGTATCTTCGAACTTCTTCTCTTTTTCTTTCTTTAAATCCGCACGAATTTGACGTGGAGTAACCAGAATTTTATTGTTGGTAAACGCTGAGATCACTTCTTTTTCAGATTGGCTCAGTGCAGATTGGACATTCCCATCTTTATTATAAAGTAAGAGATCGCCATCTAAATCAAGGTCTTTACCTTGTATGACTTCAAGCATCTTTTGAAAAGCTGCATTACGGCTTGAATACATGCCTGAATTGTAATCGGCAAATCGATAGATGGCTTTGTCATAATCAACAGAATATTCCATCAAACGATGGATGCCATAATATAGGCCGCCGTATTGGGTATAGAGATCATTACGTAGTTCAGCAATATTTCCGCTTTGGCGTTTATGCTCTTTGGCATAATTAATATGCACTTGCATAGAACCCAGTGTGGTAATTGGGTTCATTTTCTCGCCAATATCTTGTCCAACCAATTTCGCTGCGCCTGTGAGAGCACTGACATGATAATGCTTTGACATATAGTCAAAAATTTCGCGATAAAGCAAATCGAGTTCACGCTCAGTTCTGACTTTGCGCATTTGGCTCATATAGTTATTTTCTGGGGAAGGTTGGTTTTTGAGTACATCCTCAAAATAACCTGCCACAGTGCCGCCAATCGTTTCACCTAACTTAGCTTCAAACTTCTCTTTGAGGCGTGTATTGATTTCCTGAACTGCTTTCTCACCCAAGCCAGGTACAGCAGGGTCAGCGACAAAGTTAGACTCTTGATCAACCACAGCCACAATGCTGCATACATTTTGCTTGGTTTTAGGAATACTAAGCTGTTGCATGATATCAAAGATATCTTGCGACCAAGACTGGCGATCATTCACACGCGGTGGCAGTACTTTGGTAATTTGTTCTGCCTTCATTTCGGGTTCTTTATTATTTGACCACCAAGCATTATCACCACAAGCCACTAAGCTTATGCTGATTGCCAAGAGGCTAAATGTTTTGAATAGAGGACGAGTCGAAAACGATTGGTTCATAATGAAGACAACACCGCACAAAAAGATGAGCCGAACGGGCGAATGAAGTATACTATGTTGATCAGAAATTGTAAGAAAATATATGTATATTGGTTCATATCAACTGTCAAATAATTTGATCGTTGCTCCGATGGCCGGTGGGTTAGACTATTTATAATAATAATTTAGAATCAATATCTTAGTGTTTTTTGCGTGGCGTATGGCGTAGAATTGGCGTAAAAAATGAGGTGAAATCAATTCACCTCACTCCAATTTCTCTGAGACTCTTTTTGCAGTGAATCCAACCAAACTGCAACATCCGTTAAGTTTACAAAGTATTCAGATTTATTACCATCTACCTTAAATGCTGGGAAAGGTAGTTTACATTTTGCTGCTCGTTGTTTTGCAGCTGCCATATCTAAATGTGGCATGTAATCTTCAACAATATCTTTTAAGGCAACAACAGGTCTTTTATAACGCAGAATCAACATCATTGATGTGTCGATTTGGTCATTTCGATTGATAGCTACTCCCATTATTCATCCTCCAGAAAATCATCAATATCAAAACGCCATTTTTCAATTTGACCTTTTTCATCAATATTCATAATGATGTAATCGCCATAACCATTTTCAGCAGGGCACAGAGTTCTAGGGACATATCCATCTTCTTGGGATTTAATTGTATTACCAATTGAATCTACCAACTCCCAACCACAGCCATCCGCTACTTTAAAATGGATACTTGCAGTTTTCCCAATTTCCCAATTCTCAATAATTCCAGTAGCCACATTAATGACTGGACACCATAAATCGCCATTTTTACAAGGTGTGCTGTCACCACTATCAGTATCTTCAACACCATTAATTGTAGAATCTTCCCAATATCGAACAGATGCCTTTACAATCACTTTTGCTGGTACCTTTGGGGTTGCACGTGCAATCCAAGATTTTTCGCTTACTTCAAACTCTCGATCTATTTGAGGGTTTTGTTTTAATATAAAGTCGGCTGGCAAGTTATTTGCCTGAATAAAATAATTAAGATGTGCTTTAAGCTCAGTTTCTAAATCAAAATTTACATTTGTTTGCATCACAGCCACCATAATTCAAAGTTAATAAATACAAATCCGTTCACTACCAACATAATTTCAAGCCACCAGATAACCCATTCCATGTGATTCACCTTTAACAATATGCAGAATTTCCTTTTCTGCTTTTGCTGTACAAGTCTGTTCAGGTGCACGAAGATGGTTTTCAAATTCAGCCCCAAGCTCATAAGCTGCTTGATTACCTGAAAGGTCTGAGCCAACACGCACATAATGATGTGACTTTTTATATGCTCGTTGTGCTTCTCGACTTTTTGCTCGTGCCACAAAACCACCATCTAACTGCTTCACCTCATACCCCAGTTTTTCTAACCAGATTTTGAAGCCTAAGAAGTTTTTCTGTTTTACTACTGGACGCATAAGGCATTTACCTCAGCTTGGGTGTTATATCCGATAGCTTTAAACAGTGGGTTCAATGCAGAAATATCTAACTGCTTTTTAGCTCGAGTAGCAGCAACATATAAAAGTCGAGCTTCATCTTCGGTTAGGATTTTTTCACCAGGTGCAGCAGCTTCTTTATAAAAGAAATCACCACCAAGTTTGACCTTGTTAAACTCCAAGCCTTTAGACTTATGAGCTGTGGTCACAATGCAGTCATAATCACTAGAATTACTTTTTAGTAATGAGCTGATTAGAGCTTCTTCACCCACTTTATTGATTAGGCTAACAAGTGCTTTTAAGTCATTTCCAGAGACTTCATTTGTGTATTCAATGACTTCTTCCCAATTGCTAAAGCCTTCAAATACACTTCCATCGTGGACTTTTATTCCAGATTTAACTTTTTTGGCATCTTCAATGTTTTTTAATAAAGAACCTGTATCAACTTCCAAACGTGGTTCACGTCCAATTTTTACCAGCTCAACCATGTTGGAAAGGGCAGCAGCATTGGTACGATAGATAAATGCATCTGCAACCATATCGGTGACTTCACCAACATTGGAGTCAATTTGTTCAAAACCACGTAATGGAATTTCTTCATCCAAAACATTGAACAAAATTTTATTCGCAAGATCAGCAATGTTTTCACCAAAACGGAATGATTGACTTAAACGTGTTTCAGCAATATCTAGGGATTGCATCGCATTGACAGCACCACGAAACGCATAGATTTGCTGGTGACGATCACCCACATAAATTACCTGAGCACGTTGCTTACTCAAAACATTCAACATAATAGGATCAGCATCTTGTGCTTCATCAAATAAAATAAAGTCAGCATTAATCACTGGATTGCTCAATGCCCAATATTTTAGGTAATGGTCATGTTCGAGACGGTTAATGCCGGCAGGATTTAAAATGTCATTCCAGTAATCATGTGCCTTAGGTAAAAGGATATTTGCCAATTCAGCACGGTATGTGTCATCCATCCAATCAGGTAAAGCAGCATAAACTTGTGATAGTTGAATTTCGCTGTAATTAGAACGGCAGAAATAACCAACGGCATTCATCATAGATGTGGCCATACGTTTTGAATTAAATAAACGCTTCTGGTCATCCTCACCACGCTGTTTAACCAATGCCACTGGTACTTGATAATTCTCAAGATCATGGCGAGATGCCAATTGGTTTGACATCAAGCGACGATTTTTTAATTTATTGGTCAGCCAGCGTGGAACAGAGTTATAAGCTAGGCTGTGAAATGTTTTGCACTTAACATTATGGTTAAATTTAGACTGTGCTTCTGTTGCAATAGCTTTGTTAAATGCCAAGTACATGCCATGTTGATGATGCTTTGCATTACCAATCAGTTTAAGGGTAGAGGTCTTACCAGCACCGGCGTATGCGGTCACTTTACAAGACTGACCATGTAATGCCATATCAATGGCATATTGTTGTTCAATAGTTGGATTCATATTTCTATCTCACTACTGGTGCCCTCATGTGTGAGGGCACCACATGCCATTAGTTAAGGTGTAAGTTCTGCTGATTTACGTTCAAATAGTGCGCTAACTTCATCAATTTGTTCATCACTCATTGAACTTGTATTGGGTTCAAAACGTTCAGCCATAATTGAGTTGATTAATTCGATGGTATCGGCACTATCCAAATCAACCAGTAATTGCACATAATTTTTACGGTTGGCATACGCAGTAGAAATATCTGTTTTTGCAGGTTCGCCAAGATCGGCAGGAATTGTTTTAGCTAAAGCCTTTAATTCCTCAATTGTGTTTAGAGCATTAATTTGATTAATGAGTCCTTTAACATCAAAGTTATTAGGAGCCATATCTATGACAGTTTCTTGTGATTGTTCACGTTCAGCCATCTGAGCTTTAAGCCCACTCGAACCTTGATGTTTTTTTACCGTTGATTGAACTGGGGTAACATCAAGTTCTTCACGTTCAGCAATTTCATCTGGGGTATAAACACCTAGAATTACATCGGGTGTATATAAGCGTGACCAACGTTTAATAGCAAGATACGCAAGTTGTTGGCGTGGATCACTTACCCATAAAGGTGAATTGCGTACTGAGCCTACTTGTCCCATAGAAATATCAATTTCACGTGGAGAAGTTTCACCCTTTAATGTTGCCCAAACTTTAATTCCTTTATCCCAAGACTTATCTTCTTTGCCGTTGATTTTTGCCCAATCGCCATACCATTCAAAATTCAAACGACCTGTGATAGGTGCACGATTGGTAATCACAGCATTCACAAGTTGCGCTTCATACCCTAATACACCATTAATTTGATGAGTTTTTTGAGCTACAGCAAAAGGGTCCATTTGCCACTGTGCTGATTGCATAATGATGGCTAAACAATCTCCAGTATTGCCCTGAAGATGTTTCGGCACTGCAAATTTTGATGAAGCCATGACACTTGCAATACGCTCAAAACGATCCATAATTTCAGGATTCATCATGATGTCAAAAGCAGTTAAGTGGGCAATCTGACCATTTTGTGGGGTTGTTAATGCGTTCATAATAAAATTCCTTAAATTGTTTCTTTAAACTTGTTTGAAATGCGGAAAACACGTGTGCTTGATGTTTTGCTATATTTCGCAAATAAATCAGGTTCTTCTTTCTTCAACAGCGTACTGTCGATACGAGTAGAGGATTGTTCTTTGTAGGTGCAGATAGACTTGCCTTGGCTAATCATCATTTCCGCATCTTGCATCGTTGAGACAATCTTTAATTTGATTTCATCTTCACGAGCCTTATCTGCTTTTAGACGACCTTGAACAGTGATAAGTTCTTCAGCGAGTTTGATATGTTCAAAATCAGCTTCGACTTGTTTACCCACAACATGATTTGACCAGCGATGTAAAACATCATCAAAACAAGTAGGATCTGGTGGAACATCAGCAATGACATGGTTGAACCAAAATGCTTTAACCTGTTTAAAGATTGATTCAATTAAATCGTCATCACGTTCAATGCGATACATGCGGAACTTATTGCCACCAATAAGAACGGCAAGGTGCCATACTTGGAAGCCTGTAAGTTTCATGTACCAAAGACACTGAGTAAGGTAATAGTCTGGAATTTGGTCTGAACCTTCTTCACCGAATAATTTAGAAAGATATTCAGAAGCTGTTTTACATTCCAAGCCTTGGTCTGTGGTCAGCTTTCCTTCTTTATCGAAATAAACACGACCTGCTATTTCAGGATTTATAACAGCACGGTCAATGTTACCGATAGCCCAAGACTCTCCGATGTTTTCAAGAGATAATTGCTGAGTAACACGTTGAACTTTCATTCCTGAGCGACGTGAGAACTCTTTTGCAACAACATCTTCAAGTAGGTTGCCGAAATGTGCAGACTCATTTTGTGATTCTTTACGCTCACTACGACCTGTTTTGTCTAACCATAATTGATATGGTGATTTGTACGGACTAAAACCAAGGATTGCAGCAACGTCTGAACCACCAATACCTTTTTTACGACCAGCGAGAAATTGGTCACGATTAACTTGTGTATTCATATCACACCACCTGATTTTCAGAATATTTAGGAGCCAAAGGGCGGTAGCTATCATCAGCAGTACACTGACATTTCACACAAACCATTGCTGGTATGACGTTACGATGGAAATATTCATCATCGTAGCCATCACGTGTTTCGGTATTTCCGCAGTGCTCACATTCATAAATTGCTGTGAAATCACGACGGATTTGAGAAGTAATTTTTTTGATTTTCATGCTCTAAATCCTCTACGTGAATTCATGATTTCCAAACGAATTGAACCAATTCCTACGTCAATAACTAATTCACGAAAATTTTCATTTGAAGTGATGCCAAATTTGAAAGCCCAACCACCACCGAAGCGTCCAGAACTTTTGACTTTGAGTGGGTTCCAACCCCAAAATTCACCGTTATGCTGATCAAATGGTTCATCTTTAGAAACCACATGCCAGGGAAAGCCATGCATTAAGCAAATAACAGTTTTATTTCCAACATCGAATTCAAATTCGTTGTATTTGACAGGCTCACCAAATAAAGCTCGGTATACATCAGCTTGAAGGCTTTCAGACGGATTATTTTTTCCGCTTGTAGCTGTTTTAATTTCAATTAAATCAAGCATATTAACCTCTCAATTGCTGTAATTTCACAGCTATAGAGTCTTCAAGGGCATCATTGATCTTGTCGATTTCATAACGATCAAGATATGCATTGATTTCGCCATCTTCATCACCGACCAATTCAGGTTCTAAGCGATCAATCTGAATGCCTACAGCACGATTAAAGCCGTTACCATCATCGAAACCTGAATAGTCAAAATTCACTTCGATGTAATACTGGTTATTTGCTGTTAATAAGGTTGCATGACAGTCATGTTGACAGTCGTTGTATGGGCCTAAATCGAGCTCATCCACCTTGTAGATGTCTGATGCCACTGTGATCTGCTGCTGTTCTTCAACAGGCAGCTTGGCTGGTTGATACATTTGCACAGACGCAAAAACTGCTGTCATTGCTACTGCACTACCTAAACCGAACAAAATAGATTTGAAATTTAATGAAACCATGTTCATAATCTCCTTATAGCGATTGCTATACCCCTTAAAGAAGCCCCGTCCTCGATCAAAATTTCGGGGCTTTTTATTGCTTAATTTTTAGTTTTAAGCGGAAAAGGTACCAATACGGACAGGGTTTTCAGGAAGCAAGGCAATCACTTTTTCCTTGAATTCTTGAACAATTTCATTACGCAAGAGTTCTTCTTTAACGATTTGCAATGCAAACGATGGCTCACCATCTGAGCTATTTACTACAAGACGCAAGCGAATAGTTTTGTCATCAAGACCGACATAAGCTGGATCAATGATTTCAAAATAACTTGGTAATTTCCCTGCTGTGCTTGAAGCTTCAACTTTGTCAAAGACTGAGCGAGTTTCTTGCATGTTTGATACTGACGAGTCAGTAGTTGAAGATGCGCCAACTTTCATGTTGCGAACTGCATTAATTGCTTCCGCAATATGGATCGTTTCACCAGTTTCACTTGTTGCAGCGAATACACCTGCCCAATCTTCAAGTAATGTTGCAAAACGCTTTTGATTAAGTTTGTTATCTTTAAGCTGATTGAGCTTTTCCCAAACTACAGTTGGTTCAAGCTGTAACACTGCTTTATGGTCACAATGACCTTGAGCCAATCCAACAACTTTGAAGTTTAAAATTGCCGTTGCTGATACATTTTTGTGGTCAACAAATACAGGGGCATAAACTTTTACTTCAGGAACAGAATTTTCAGACTGCGTATTACCTAAAACATAACTTTTGAAATCTTCAAAAGATGGGGTTTTTAAAACACCACGTGCACGGTTACGACCAGCTTGAAACTGTTCTAAATCATGAACTTTGAAATTTTCGTGAATGGCAACAAGTTGACCACGAGATAAATCATTTACTGGTAACGCAAGTTCAACGATTTCTTTAGCAGAGTTTTCCATTTTCAGTACCTTATGGATGGTTGGTAAAATTGTTGTAATGAGAAGGGGGCTGTTTAAGCGTCTTCGGTGAATAATTGGCTTGTATGGTTAGCGAACAACGTGACATCACCACCGGCATTCAAATGCATTGGAGTTTTTGAGGTGGTGTCCTCTGCACGTTTACCTTTTGCTGTTGGTTCAACAAAAGCGAGTGTGTGTGCAATTTCGACCTGGCTTGAATCACCGATACGAGCAATATCAAGTGTGATTTTGATTTGCCCTTTTTTGTTGTGCTGAACAGCACCTTGAGAAACCATGCTGATAGCTGCACCGAGTTGGTTAGCAAAGGTTCCTGCACCTAAGTCAGCAACAAATTGCTGTGCGTTGGTTGGTTTGGTAGACATTTTTTACCTCACATTGGGTTGGTGTGTGAGATAAATATTAGGCAAACCTAATTATTTAGTCAATAGGTATTCCTAATTTATTTTTAGGATTACCTAATTTTTTGTTTTTGATAAAAGAAAACCTGCATAGAGCAGGTTGAGTGAGGTTTTTTGGAATGTCGTTAGATCATTAAGATAGGTGGGTTACCAAATTTGTAATATTAAATTCCCCATTTTTCCCAGTCACGATAGCCAGTTAAGCCATGCTTCAAAATTTTAATAGATGAGTCTTTTTTCATTATTTCTAAGTTTTTTTCATATTGGCTACAATATTTAAAATATTCAAAAGTATGATAACCTCTTATCACGTACTCAATGTGATAATCACCAAACCCCTTAACAGTTAAATTAGGGTGCGTGACTCTTTGTAAGTGATTTCTAACCAAATCATAATCGCTTGGTTTGTTGCGACGATCTAACCAAAAAATGATATAAAAAAATATAATAATTAAACCAATAATGCCCAAGTTGTATATAAAGTCATGCATTCTTAAATACCTAAATTATAATGATTTAACCTTTTTTATAATCGTTTGGGGCTTAAAACACCTATACCTTTAGGTGTTACCATTTTTCCAATTTCGCAATCTGCCAAACCCAACCAATAATTTCAAATTGTTGAGAGATTCTTTCTTCCGCTGTTAGTTCAATTTCTTTATATTCTTCTGAGTTATCAGATAACAATCTGATTCCACCAAAAGGTAGATTATATAAACGTTTACAGTAATGAAGACCACCTATACAAATCACATAGATACGACCATCTTTAACCTCTTTTCGACCAAGATCAATGTGGATTGTATCGCCATCATTAATGGTTGGTGTCATTGAGTCGCCGGATGCAGTTGCAGCAACTGCATTAGATTCTGTGATTGCTAAATTGCGCAAAGTCGCTTTGGACATTCTTAATTTACGTCTTTCATTAGCAATAGCTTCATTAAATGAACCATCACCACATGCAAAAGAAAAATCTTTGAAAAATGGAATTTCTACTTCGTCATCATCTACTGGAGTATTACTATCCCATTCATTTACTTGGGTGAATTGAGGATTAATTTCACCATCTGGTTTAGGTGAACCTTTGCCAGTTGCGAGCCAAATAGGATTTACATTTAAGTGATGTGCAGCACGTAGAAGATTTTCACCTTCCATTGTTTTTGATTTACCAGAAAGCCAGTCACTTACAGATGGTGGCTTAACACCAACAGCACGAGCAAGTTCTACACCCTTAATTTTTTTTGGTGGTAAAACTTCCATTGCATATTTCAGTCTTTCAGCAAGTGTCTTCATAAATAACTCTCAAATCATTAGGAAATCCTAACATGAATAAAATTAGGTGTGCCTATTGATTATTTATAAGGAATGCCTAATAATTGCTTTTGTTATAGGAGAGCAACATGAATGACAACCAACTTATAGAAGCCCTTGGTGGATGTAATGCAGTTGCACGGCTTTTAGGTATCACAGGACCTTCAGTGAGTGGTTGGAAAGCTATTCCAACTGACAGAAAAATCCGCCTAGCTGTGATTGCGGAAGATCGTGGAATCTGCACACGTAAAGACCTTTTCCCAGAAGATTATCAGGACATTTGGATTGAACTAAGAGAGCCTGAACGAATTCAATAGGTGAACCTATGGAAACAAAAATAATGTTTGTATTCAGCAAAAAACTGTTGGCACCCATGTCAACACGTGTACCGCTGGAAGTCCAAGAGATCATTGATACTTTGGCTGAAAGCCAAGGTAGTGATCGTGCTAAGTGGTTAAGAGATGCCATAGATAAAAAGATCGAACTGGAGACAGGTCAATCATCATCTGAGCACATAGAAAAATCAAAGAATACAACGTCTACGAGTGTATTTATGAATGTATGCAGAAATTTGAAAAGTTTTTGGCAGGCATTAAAAAAGCCCGACGTTGCAGGTCGAGCTTCTAGTATTCATCAACATTCAGGTAAATGAACATGAGTAATTTAACAGAACATAAGTGCGCTGGCAAATGTCCAGAATTTAAAGGGGAACAGTGCCATCACTGTTTGATTGCTGAGGGTGAGACAGCTCCAGTAGTAGCTTTGTTTGTTTCTGACCTAAGTGATGTGGAGAAATACCACCAACGTGCAATCAATGCACAGAGGGAAGTGTCATGAGCCAATTTACACTTGATGAATGGTTGCAATTGGTTGCTGACCTTAAAACATCGCAAACTGAATTTAATGTTGGTACTGCAAGTCCTATCTTTCATGTTCAGGAAGAAAAAAAGGTTTATGGACTAAATTCTGAATATTCAGATAAAAGTTGCTGGATAGATGGAGAAGAAGGTACCGAGTTTGATACAGCACTTGATTATTTTAATGAACTTGATGCTGAAGATAAACATGCATTGAATGCTTTAGCAGTTGAAGATCATAGTGAGCTTTTCACTGACTTAGATGAAAGCGACCAAGAGGAAGTATTAAAAGATTTTTCAAAATCAAATGATCTACATCTTCATAAAACAAACTTTAAAGTTGAATGGTTTGATGTAGGTGTTTTCTTAACTCGACAAGAAGCAGATTGGTTTATAAATCGTAAACAGCACGATTATGGAAAATTAAGAGTTTATGTTAAATCACTTTACTGGGCACCACAGCATAAGCGATTAATTCAAGCCATTTTAAATGGTGAAGTTAAGTATGTAGTGAAAGGTGGTGCGGTATGAGTACAAAAAAGTGGTCCCATGATGGCCTCATGTTCGACCTGGCGGAATATTTAGGCCATCAGAATGATCGAATTATCTGGACCGATATGCAGCTTGGATCTTCTGGTTCGCCACGTCCAGACGTTTACACGATCCCTAAGTCTTATGCAAATTTCAAGCCATTGGCTTATGAATGTAAGGTATCTGTTGCCGACTTTAGATCAGATATTACGAAAGGCAAGTGGCAAAACTATCTTAAATTTGCATCGGGCGTGATATTCGCTGTACCACAAGGCTTGATCAATAAGGATGATATTCCTAAAGGCTGTGGGCTTATCGTTCGCAGTGAAAAAGGTTGGCGTATGGTCAAGGGGCCAACTTTACTTCCTATTAAAGATAATTTTCCTGCCGATTGCTGGATTAAGCTGGTAATTGATGGTGTAGATCGTTCAACCAGACGTATCAAAATGGAAGAGTTTAATAAACGTCATGTTCATGATCAGATTGAAAAAAAGTACGGTCAGCAACTAGCGATATTGCTTTCTCAGAGAGATTGTACGGAAGAAAAACTTCAATACAGAGTTGAGCATCTACAGAAAAAATACGATGTGTTAGATGTTTTTCGACTTGCAGAACATCAGTTAGAGAAACAGAAAGCCTTTGAAGAACTTAAAAATGACCTGTGCAAATTATTAGGTGTAGAGGAACATGCTTCAATTTGGTCCATTCAATATGCATTAAAAGAAAAGATAGCACTGCTGGAAGCTGATAACTCAGTTCAAGAAATGCGCAAAAAGGTTCAATCTACGATGAGCAGCCTTGAACGTCAGTTGCAGGAACTTAAACAAGTAATTGAACCTCCTTTTAATGTGGAGGTGACATCATGATTGATAACACCTCCATTCTTGCTCTAACAGACATTATCCAATTGCCTGAAGCTGAACGCTTACATGCAATCAAGGATAAGTTTTCAACAAAATCACATGATGAATTACTTAATTTACTTGGCAATGTTTTAAATGTTGCTGTGAATTATGCCCAATCGTGTGATGAAACATTGTATTTACATCTCGTCACTACAGGCGATATGCACCCATACGCAATAGATAAGCTTATTTCACCTAGTTTTCATGGTGCCTTGAATGGGCTGATCTTGGCGCAAAAAGCACCTAATCAAGAGGTGCTATGCGAATCATGTGCTTATCGCTGCGGTACTTTAGCAAATCATTGTCTTTCTACTCAATCTGACTTGGCTCATGCCTTGGAGTCGGATGCAGTTTTTTATTGCCATAAAGATATTGAAAATTTGCATAGTCCGTCTGCTACAGATCGCAAGCGCATGAAACCATGTAAAGGCTGGGCACAGCATGTGAAGAAACATAAGGGAGTAGCAGCGTGAAATCAAATGAAGCTAAAAAACCTATGTATATCTTTACTGAACTAGGTAAAGAAAAACTTTGTAAGCACTGTGATGAATACTGGCCTACAGATTCAGAGTTTTGGTTCATGATTAAATCAAAGTTAAAGGATGGAACCATTACATTTCGACCAGAATCAGCATGTAAAGGCTGCTATGACCGTGTTTATAGACCACATCATGTAAAAGGTGTGAATAAAGTTCGTTCAAGTCATGAAAAGAAGGTGGCAGCATGAAAGAACTCCACAAAACTTTGCTGTTCATTTTCATGCTCTTTGGGGCTGCCTTAATTCGATTAGGGGGTGTGGCGTGATTAAAAAACGTAATAAAAAATACAACCCCAATAAACCTGCTTTAAATCCTGTACGCAAGTTTCAGCTTATTGGTGAAGCGATTGAAGAAAATCGCATTCTCGAACTTTGGCAATTAACAAATGGGAAATCTGAGGATCAAGCGCCTGAGTTAGCCCATTTGCTAACTTTGACCAAGGGTACACTTGTGATTGCCATGCGTAAGGATTTAATCGACAACGAGCAAAGCTTCCATATCAGTTGTGACATATACGCAGATCATCCAGATGGCCGATCTATACAGCTCGATTTTGAAATAGCTGTACCTGAACGCATGACATATGGACAGTTTTTGAATGGTTGTGAAGAAGATCAAGAGCCGATTTACATCGTTGAATGTGGTGTCAAAACTCGCTGGAAAGGTGCCAACAAGTTAATGGATGAATATTTCCATGAAGTTGCGGGACCGGGATTCAAAATTGTAAAGCAGCCATACATTGTGACTTGCTTTTCTGCATTCAAGAACATGGCATGTCAGCGCGAATTTAAAGCCGTGCAGATCTCCCTTACTGGTAATGGGTTATGGGTGGCAGCATGATTATCGGAGTTGCTGTTAAAGCAGGTGAGCTTATGGTTGCTCTACCAAAACCTAATCGCCATGCAGATTGTATCAATATTATTTTGTCACTTGGTTTGGTACCAGATATTCAAAACCAATGGGGTAAATCATTACACCAAGGTTTTTATTGTGAGCAAGGAAAGTTCTATACACGCCCACAAGCAGCTTTACACGCTATCGAATGTGGCCAACAAGAATGGACAGAAAATGACTTAGAGCTAATAGCTTTGGGTGAAAAGAAATTTTCACGTATGGGGCTATGTAGTGAAGATTTGTGGTGAGGTGGTATGAGCTACGCAATAACTGACCAGATTCGCAAATTAAAAGTGGGTAATCCGACAGCAAAGGCGGTACTTCTTCGCCTTGCTGATTATGCCAATGACTATGGTGAGTGTTTTCCATCAATTTCATTACTTTCTGATGAAACTGAATTTTCAGTACGTGCGATTAAAACAGCTATAGATTTGCTTGAAGAAGTAAAAATTATTCAGGTTGATCGCTCAAATGGTCGCCATAATCGCTACAAAATAACGCCTGAAAGTTTTGATAGTGGAAAAGTTAAACCAGCCACCAGTATTTTGATTAAGCAGAAAATTTCTAAAATATTACGCACTAAAGTATATGAGCGTGATTTATATCGCTGTGTTACATGCGGTACTCATTTGAACCTTACTTGCGACCATATTGTTCCTGAGTCAAAAGGTGGGGCTACCACAATTGAAAATCTGCAAACCATGTGCAAATCGTGTAATTCAACGAAAGGAGTGAGCATATGAGCAGTTTCAACTTTGTTAAAGCTGTACGTCAAATCTCGATGCCACCAACAACCAAGTTAGTTGCAATCACTTTGGCTACATACGCTGATTATGAAACTGGTGAATGTTATCCATCTATTCAAACGCTCATGGACGATACTGGACTATCAAATCGAGCAGTGGGCTTACACATTAAACACATCGAAAATTTAGGAATATTGGTTGTAGATCGTTCAAATGGTCGTCGATCTTATTATCGTTTTGATGTGGAAATTCTTTCAAAAGCAGTGACGCAGGGTCACAGCTCGGATAATGAAAGCAGTGACTCTGATAACAATACCAGTGACTCTGACGACAGTGAACCAGTGACTCTCACGCAACAACCAGTGACTCTGGTGCAAAAAGCAGTGACGCAGGGTCATACTAACTACCAAGAACAACCAATAGAACAACCAATAGAACGTAGTAGTAATACGCATGAGGAAAAAATTTCACAACCGCCAGCTCAATTTGTTCAGTACCACAATTTTGATCTTGCAAAAATCTCAGTGATCGAACTTGGTCAGAAATATTCAACATTGAAATCTGATTTCATCGAATTGTCTAAACCTAGACACCCTGATCTTGATCAACACGATCTTGAAAACTTGTTTGATGAATTTGGAGATTGGTTTGCATCACCGAATGATTACGGTAAGCAATCTTTCAAGACAGCACAGAAGTGGGCTGTAGCGTTTCTGACATGGGTAAACAACAACAAGCATAAACTTATCAACCGAAAGGCGAAAAATAACGTCACTGAGCAATCAGGACGAAATAAGCCTATCCAAACACCATCTGCATACCAAGCTAAACAGGAAAATGTAAATCGTTGGTTGCGTTATGGTCAAAAAGTCCGTGAAGAACAACATCAGGAATCATCATTCATTGATGTGGTACCTGAACCCCCAAAGAACTTTCTGATTGAGGAGGTGGGTCATGCGTGAGTTCACCATTACTGAAGCACGTCGTTTAATTGACAAAATGCGTATTCGTTACGGTAAGAAATTTACAGATTTTTGGGCAGCAGTTGATGAAGCTGATCTTGAACAGGCAATGATTGAGGACTTTTCGGGATTGACATTTCAGCAGTTGGAAAATGGGTATAACCGTATGCGCCATGAACCATGGCCACCATGCATACAGGATTTTAAAATCTGGTGTTTACAAGGTGCACATTGGCTCACTGAAAATGAAGCATGGCAACAAGCATTGGCATACGAGAAATCGAATCAGACCATATCAATCAGTTTGCATGTACTCAAAACCCTTAAAGAATTTAAGAAAGGTTTTGATGAGTTAAACCCTCGTGCTGAATCACAGTCAAAAGCATTCAAGGATATGTACGTCCGTATCGTTTCAAATGCGAAATTGATGGGAGATGTTCAAGCATTCACTGATCCAGTTGGAGCATTAAAAGCACCTAAGGAAGATGAGAGAAGAATCACCACCTGTCCACCTGAATTGATGGCTCAGATGAAGGGTATTAATAAAAATTCTAATGCAGGTAGAGCATGACAAATTATTTATCACAATCTCAAATCAAAAGACTTGTTCACCAACGTGACAACAAGCCTAAGCAACCAAAGTATGGCAATCACAAGGTCGTTGTTGATGGCGAAAAAGTTGCTGATTCACAGCATGAATATCGTCGTTTAAATGATTTAAAGGTCTTACAGCGTGTAGGTGAGATCAAGGATTTACAGACTCAGGTTCGATACAACCTGATACCAGCACAGAAAATTTGTGGTGTGAAAGTACGTGGCACAGATTACATAGCAGACTTTGTTTATTGGACCAAAGATGATCAGTTCATCTGTGAAGATGCAAAAGGTCATAAAACTGCGGATTACATCATCAAACGTAAATTGATGAAGTTAATTCACAATATCGACGTAGTTGAAGTTTAAGAACGATTTAGGGGAGTATGACAATGAAGTCTAACGCTGAAACAATCCTTGAAGCCATTGAGGATTTACATAATCAAGAGCAGATCGTTACTAGAGAAACTTTGTCACAATTGACAGGCTTAAAATTATCTATCGTTGATGATCGTTTAAGCCATCTTGTCGATAGTGGTCAGATTATCCGTGTACAGCGTGGTGTATTCATTCCAGCCCCTAAACATCGTCCATCTCGTATTATGTCCAAGATGGTTTTACCTGATGGTACCGTTAAAATTGAAATTGGTGATGATCAGATTTTGACATTAACGCCACGTGAAGCACGTAACCTTGGCAATCTCATGGTTGCTGAAGCAATGCAATATGCAAATATTGAAATGGGTCATCATATGGCAATACTTCAGAGTGAAGTTTCAGGTCAAGTACGTAAATTATCGAAGCAAGTAGGGGATTTATTGGATATAGGCAAGCAAGGTGAGTTGTTATGAAATCAATGTTAGATCAACTTGTCGGCACCTCAGAACCTGTAACTCGTTTTAATAATTTGACCATAGATAAATTAAAGGAGATGGTTGCTCAAATACAACAACCTAAAGAAAGTGAAGATGATCCTTACGCAATCTTACTTTCACAGGAAAAATTTGAGATGTTAATTAAGTCAAAACATCTTGTAGCCTTTGATAATTCTTCACCTACAGAAAAAGTAGTTCCATTTTTATACGGTTTACCTGTCATTATTCAAAACATTTATGAATATAAAGTCATGACTAGAAAAGAATATAAGGAATTTTATAACAACCTGCTACACCCCCTCTAAGGTTAGACCAAAACCACCCATATACCTGATCATTAAACCAATATGAGGTTTGGTGATCATGGCTGAAAAAAAAGTAATTGATTGGGAAAAGATCGAACTCGATTATCGAGCAGGTATTAAGTCTCTACGTCAAATTGCAGGTGAGCATGATATTGCAGAATCAGGCATTAGACGTAGAGCAAAGCAATACGAATGGGTTCGTGATCTATCTGAAAAAATTAAAGCTAAAGCAGATGACATTGTGCGCAAGGAGAGTGTGCGCAGCAGTGTGCGCACGAAAACGACCATTTCAGAAAAAGACACTATTGATGCCAATGCCAATGAAGTAGCGTCAGTTCGTTTAGCACATCGTAAGGATATTCAACGTTCACGCAAGATTGCTATGAGTCTTTTTGATGAGCTTGAAATGATGGTCGGTCAAGAGAATGTCAAATTGCTGGAAATGTTGGGTGAGCTTATGTGGTCACCTGATGATAAAGGCAATGACAAAGTAAATGACCTTTACATGAAGATCATCTCAATGCCTGGTCGTGTGAAGTCTATGAAAGATTTAAGCGACACACTCAAAACATTGATTGCTTTAGAACGTCAAGCGTTTGGACTTGATGATGAGAACAATAAACCTGTCGATGCACTGACTGCATTACTTGAACGAGTGAGCACTGGAAATAGTTCTGCATTTAAACCAATTGCCGATGATCCTGAATATTAGTGCATGTACGTGAATGGAACGACTAATCACCCACACCAAAACAATTTCATTCACGTACACGCTTCAAAAATGCACCAATGTTGTGCAAAATGGAGTAAAAATTGATTTATAACACTAACTTACAGCCACTACCGACAAATGCCGAGGAGCTTGAACGCTGCTTGGCAGACCCTGTTTGGCGTATTTTTAGTGGCTGTTTATATAAGATTAAAATTAAAGGTGATGACTTTGTAAATGAGTTGGGGCAAGTAGAAGAAGCTCCAACATTTGAATTACCATTCCAGCCTAATGATGCACAGAAGAAATTCTTAAATCGGTTGTGGTACCGCAATATTATTTTAAAAGCACGTCAGTTAGGTTTCACCACATTGATTTGTATTTTATGGCTTGATCACGCTTTATTTAACGCCAATCAGCATTGCGGTGTTATTGCACAGAACCTTGAAACTGTTGGTGATATTTTTAGCGATAAGATTAAATTTGCGTACGATAACTTACCACCTGAAATATTAGAACGCTTTCCACTCAAAACCAATAATGGAACTGAGATGGAGTTCGCCCATAATGGTTCTAAAATTTCAGTGGCCACATCATTCCGTGGCGGTACCATGCACCGCTTACTGATTTCTGAATACGGTAAAATTTGTGCTCAGTCACCAGGTAAAGCGAAAGAAGTTCGTACAGGTTCATTACCAACAGTTCCAACAACAGGTATCTGTGTCATTGAATCTACTGCTGAAGGTCGTGGTGGTGACTTCTTTGATAAGGTTCAGATTGCACAGAAGAACTTTGCTTCACGCAAAAAACTCACGCCAAAAGATTTCAGACTACATTTTTATGGTTGGTGGGAAGAACCTAAGTACCGTATTGACTCAACTGAAGTCATTATTTCTAAAAAAGATCATAATATTTTTGATCACATTGAAATTGTTGTATCCAGAAACTTAGGCAAGAAGATCAAAATTGATCCTGATCAACGTGCTTGGTATGTATCGACACGTGATAATGATCTATCTGGTGATCAAGCTTTGATGTGGCAAGAGTATCCCTCATTTCCTGACGAAGCATTTCAGGTCAGTACAGAAGGGAACTACTACGCAAAAGATATGCTTGAGTTGCGTAAACGTAGTGGTATTGCTCAAATTGAAGTTTTAGATGTACCTACGTGTACGTTTTGGGATATTGGCAACCATGATGGTTGTGCAATTTGGTTTCATCAAATGATGAATCAGCAAGATCGCTTTATTGATTATGAAGAAGATCATTTTCAAGATTTACGTCATTACGTGAAACTGATTAAAGATAAACCTTATATCTATCATACTCATTATTTACCGCACGATGCAGCACATCAAAGGCTTGGCGATTACAACAAGTCAGTATTAGAAATGCTTGAGGAATTATTACCTGGTCATAATTTTGTGGTCATTCCACGTATTACGTTACTCACAACTGGTATTCAACAGACTCGTAGACATTTAAAGAATGCTTGGTTTGATGAAGAACGATGCAAATTGGGTATCGAACGTATTGAAGGCTATAAGAAAAAGTTTAACCAACAAGCCAATATGTTTATTGATCAGCCTGATAAATCCAATGGTTGCTCAGAAGGTGCAGATGCACTTAGACAGTGGGCACAGGCTAAAGATGCAGGGTTGCTTGGTGATTACGTCTATACGGCTAGTCTTACTGGCATGAATCAAGGTACAACACAACAAAATCCACATGGTTATGTCGAAGCACCTCCGACAGATTGGCGTTTATAAGGAAAAGCTATGTTTACTCAAGAAGATACAGCTACAAGTGAGCAGATTAGCGATGATGATGCGCTCAGTCTGGAAGAATTAACGGAGATCATGCACGAAATTGAGGAACAACCTCATTGGCGTCACATCGCAGATAAAGAGATGGATTATGCAGATGGCAATCAATTAGATACAGATTTGCTTAACCGTATGCAACAGATCGGTATTCCACCTGCTGTAGAGGACAGAATTAGTCCAGCTTTATTGTCGATTATGGGTTATGAGCTACAGACTCGTACTGATTGGCGTGTAAAAGCCAATGGTGAAACTGGCGGTGATGATGTTGCCGATGCCTTGAACTACAAGTTAAATCAAGCTGAACGTTTATCTAAAGCTGATAAAGCATGTAGTGATGCTTTTCGTCCTCAAATTTCATGTGGTTTAGGATGGGTTGAGGTAAAGCGTGAGCAAGACCCATTTAAATATCCTTATCGTTGTGTTGTAGTTCATCGTAATGAAATTCATTGGGATATGAAGTCTACAGAACCAGACTTATCTGATGCACGCTGGTTACGCCGTACACGCTGGGTTCATCCTAAACGATTGATGAGTGCTTTCCCTGAACACAAGGAGCTAATCCAAACAGTTGGTCGTTATGGCGGTTCATGGTGGCAGCAACCTGATGTGCTCGATGGTGGAGCAAGTACAGGCTTACAAAACGCTTGGCTTGATGCACGTTCATGGACGATAAGTGAAAACTACTGGTATAACCCGACATCTAAAGAGATAAACGTCACTGAGGTTTGGTACCGTCGTTGGGTGCGTGTACCAGTTTTAAAGTTCAGTGATGGTCGCATCGTTGAGTATGACATCAATAACATGGCTCATGATTTGGCAATTTATCAAGGTGTTGCACGTGTAGAGCAGGCTACCATATCAAAATTGCGTCGTTCATATTGGCTTGGACCACACCTTTTACATGATAGTCCTTCGCCATATTCACACCATTATTTCCCTTATGTACCTTTTTTTGGGTTTCGTGAAGATAATACTGGCATACCGTATGGCTTTGTTCGTGGCATGAAGTACAGTCAAGACAGCATTAACTCTGGTATCTCAAAGTTACGTTGGGGGATGAGTGTTACACGTGTTGAACGTACCAAAGGTGCAGTGGCGATGACAGACGAACAATTACGTCGTCAAGTTGCGCGTCCTGATGCTGATATTGTATTGGATGCAGCACACATGGCTAGACCTGGTGCAAGATTTGATGTTAAACGTGACTATGAATTATCACAGCAACATTTCCAACTGATTAGTGATAATCGTGCTGCTATTGAGCAAGTAAGCAATATTACTTCTGGGTTCCAAGGTAAAAAAGGTAATGCTACTTCGGGTAAACAAGAGCAGATTCAAGTTGAGCAATCCAATCAAACTTTAATGAAGATGATGGATAATTTCCGTGAGGGACGTACCCTCATGGGAGAAATGCTACTATCAATGATCGTTGAGGATATGGGCACTCAGCAGCAGACTATCATTATTGAAGGTGATGCGGTACGTGAGGATCGTACAGTTGTTATCAATAAACCTGAGGTTGATGAACATGGTTATCCTTATGTTAGTAATGATGTTCAACGTACACGCTTGAAAGTTGTACTTGATGATGTTCCAAGTACCAGCACTTTCCGAGAACAACAACTTAATGCCTTGTCTGAGATTGTTAAATCCTTACCTCAAGAGGTTCAAGTTGCAGTATTGCCTTATGTGATGGCCTTGACTGACATTCCATTCAAGAAAGATATTATTGAATCTATTCGCCAAGCTACACAGGCACCGACACCAGAACAAGTTGAGCAACAAATCAAAGAAGCGGTTGATAGAGCACTTGCCGATGCTGGTATTGATCTAAAACGTCGTGAACTTGAGCTCAAGGAACGTAAGGCAGGTAGTGAAATCAAGGAAATTGATGCACGTTCTGTACAAATTGGAGTTCAAGCTGCTTATAGCGCAATGCAGGCTGGAGCACAGGTTGCGCAGATGCCACAAATTGCACCGATTGCTGATGTGGTTATGCAAGGTGCAGGTTATCAGCGTCCTAATCCGATGGGTGATGATCCTAACTTTCCAACCGCAGATCAGACTGCAGTACGTGATGTACGCTCACCATATTTAGAAGGTGAAGGAGCACAGTTAGGAAGTGAAGGACTGGCAGAGGTACAACAGAATACAAGTCCAATGAACCCACCAGTACCACAACAAGGTTCTACAGGAATGCAGGGGATTGAGACTCCACGAACCAATGACAACATGCCCCCTGTAAGGCAAGAGTAATTTTCATTGTTCACAGATACTAAGGCAGTCGAATCGGCTGTCTTTTTTATTGGAATTTATTATGACTGCTCAAATTACTTTACAACTTGATCCAACCACTGACACTACTGGTAATGCTGAACAGGTTGCACGAATGATTGGCGTTAGTGCGTGGCATATTTCAGGTGATTACTTGGTTGTCGAAAATCCATTACTTGATTATCGAGTGACAAATAATGAAACTTATAGCCATAAAACAGATCGTATTCCGAACGGTGCAGTCGTGATTTTGGTTCAGGAAGACCACAAAACGTTAGAACAACAAATTGAGCAAGAAATCCAATCTAAAAACTTAAATGCGCCACGCTTAACGCC
Organism: Acinetobacter sp. 102; assembly: GCF_037028485.1. Lineage (NCBI taxonomy): Bacteria > Pseudomonadati > Pseudomonadota > Gammaproteobacteria > Moraxellales > Moraxellaceae > Acinetobacter > Acinetobacter sp. 102. Next base: position 144,369 of record NZ_JAZEZK010000006.1, on the reverse strand, counting down.
TGCTGATATTGATGCCACTATTGTTGACGAATATTACTTTACAGCAGCGCAAGGCGTTGGGAACAATTGTAATGGTTATGATGCTATGGGGTTTCATAGTGTACTTGGTACGCTAACATTTTGCGTATTAGTTCTTAAAAATGGATTTACAGTCACAGGTGAATCAGCGTGCGCAAGTCCTGAAAACTTTGATCCTGAAATTGGCAAAAAGGTTGCTCGTGAAAATGCTCGCAACAAAGTATGGATGCTTGAGGGTTATTTATTGAAAGAAAAATTAAACCATCAAATTAAAATCTAAGAACATTTTGCAAGCCAAGGTGTGGATGCTGGGAAGTTGCAAGACAGCCCTATAGTTTCTGAATTGCCTGAATTAGAAATTAAATATAGTGATGCTGTTAAATCCACCGATCCTACAAATGATAACCAAGCATGTTCCAGTGGTAGTGTTGGTGAGTGCATTCATCGAACTAAACTTTTAAATAATCGTGAAAATGCATACTTGCTTACTCAATTATTGAGCTTACCAAATATCAATAAAGATTTACGCGAAAAAGCTGAAACCAAAATGACTGCATTATTGGATCAATTGATTTAATTATTCATAGACAGCCAACATTTATGATGTTGGCTTTTTGTTTAAAGTCAAAAGGTTATTTAATTAATTTGATATTATTTAAAAGTTGGCTAGGCTGATCCCCGAAAGATGCGTTTACCTACCGCATTTGCCAACACCATTGTAGGTATTGCAGAGGTGCAATATGTATAAAACAGAGATTATAAGTAAGTTTGGTGGTATTAATAAGTTAAAAGATGCTATTAAAACAAAGTCACTTGATGATGTTTATTGTTGGGAGGATGGCAAGTGGTACACGCAAAGATACTGGAGCGATATTGCTAGTAAAAATCTCGCAGGTGAAACATTATTAGACTTAATGACAGGAATTCCATTGGATGCCACTCATTTTTCTGGTCCGCTTTTCTTTAAAAAGGATGAAAAAGGTAATGTCTATGAGTGGGTGCCAAAGCCCAAAAAATGGCTATATGTAGGATGGCATCCTAATTCAAGTATTAAACCACTCGATTGAGTGGTTTTTATTATTTCATTGGCCATCTGATAGCATGATTCCCATTATCGCAATCATGGCTCACACATTCACCTTTATGATTGACCTGAATTACACCACAACCTTCACAAATAACATTTGCTAGATAGTTAGGTTTACATTCATTGATAAACCCATTACTCATTCCATATTGTTTGGAACATTGAGCACAATATTCTGCCATTAATCCTACCCCCTGTAAGGCTAACGACATCATATCTAAATCCTAGACACTTGTCTCATGTTGAGCAATCAACAGCTAAACGCTAGATAACTCTAGCCATTCGCCTTTGCGGTCACAGCGATAAGTGATAGGACAGACATGGATATTACAGAGCAACAAAATGAGTTGATTGAAGCTAACGGTGGTAAAGCATCACCTGAACTTGCAGCGCAGCTTTTAGAGCAAGCGTTAAATGGCGATACCGCAACTGCGGAAAATGGTAGTCAGCCAGCAACTACCCAAGTTACAGAGGAAAACACCCCAAAAGTTGAAGGTCAAGACGGTACGCAACAACCAGCTGATACACAACAGCAACAACAGGTCGATGAAAGCCAGTTAAATGCTGTGATCTTAGCGAAAGACGGAAAACATACCATTCCCTATGACAAGTTAGTGGAAGCACGTAACGGTGAAAAGGAATGGAAGCAAAAGTTTGATGAAGCTCAACAACAGTTGGCACAACTTCAAGCTGATGCACAGGAACGTAAAGATAACGGACAGGCTCCAACTACACAGGACAACCAAGCAAATATCGCACAACAAGCGATTGATCAGGGTGTAGACCCTGCAATCTTTGGGGATTTTAGCGAGAAAGATTTGGCTGCTGGTATTCAGAAACTTGTTAATTCACAGGTTTCAACTTTGGTGCAACAGCAATTACAAACTGCTTTAGCTCCAATTCAGCAACAACAGCAGGTCAGTGTAGAGCAAGCTCATTTTAACGAAATCTTTACAGCACACCCAGATGCAGAATCTATTGTTGAATCGAAAGAATTTAATGATTGGAAGAATGCACAACCAAGTTTTCTGAAAGATGCGTATGAAACAGTTTTGGATAAAGGTTCAGCTGCTCAGGTGGTAGAACTTCTAGGATTGTATAAGTCGAATACCCAATCAGGTCAACAAGCTGCTCAACCTGCCAATGATGCAGTAAAGGCAGTAGCGCTAAAAGCTGTGAGTCAGGCTCAAACACCACCACCGAACAGTCTGAGTGATTTGCCTGCTGGTAGTCCTGCTGGTGTTTCTCGTGATGAGCGTTTGGCAGCAATGTCGCCAGCGCAACTTGCAGAGGAAATGCAAGGATGGACACCCGACCAAGTGGAGCAATTTCTCAATAGACGTGTTTAAACATACGTGATGAGAGTATTTGAAACATGACTACTAAAACTAACGCAAGTTATGGCGATAAGACCAATTTAGTTACCCAAGCGGTAGGTCTGTTCGCTACACACATGAATCGTAACAGCACCTTAAACCTATTGGCTGGGAAAATGCCTAAGGGCGAAGCAGGTGCGGAAGCGACTCTCCGTAAACAAACCACATCCCATATGCCTATTGTTCGTGTTCAGGACTTAGGAAAAGGGCGTGGTGATGAAGTGACATTCCACTTACTAAATCCAGTCGGTGCATATCCAATTATGGGTAGTGCGTATGCTGAAGGTCGTGGTGTGGGGATGTCTTTGAATGAAGATCGCCTACGTGTGAACCAAGCTCGTTTCCCTGTTGATTTGGGTAACGTGATGTCACAGATTCGTAGCCCAGCTGATTTACGCAAACTTGGTCGTCCAGTCGCTCAGAACTTGATGGATCGCTATTGTGATCAGTCATTACTTGTGCATATGGCTGGTGCACGTGGTTCTCATAACAACATTGAATGGGTTATTCCTAAAGATAATCATAAAAACTTCAATGAAATCATGGTAAACCGTGTTAAAGCACCAACTAAAAACCGTCACTATGTTGTTGATGGTTCTGGTGTACAGAGCGTTAAAAGCAATGCAGGTGAGTTTGATATTGCAACAACTGATCTATTTACAATGGATTCAGTTGATTCAATGAAAACTGTTCTGGATCAAATTGCTTTACCACCACCTATTTGTAAGTTTGAAGGTGATGTTGCTGCGGAAGATTCACCATTACGTGTATGGCTTGTATCGCCAGCACAGTACAACAAATTTGCTGCCCAACCAGGTTTCCGTTCTTTCCAATCATCTGCATTTGCGCGAGCAAGTCAGGCAAAACAACATCCGCTTTTCTTAGGTGATGTGGGTTTATGGAACGGATTTATTATCCGAAAAATGCCACGTCCGATTCGTTTCTATGCAGGTGACACAATTAAATATTGTGCTTCGTATGACAGTGAAGCTGAATCAGATTTAATCGTACCATCAAGTTTTGGTAGCACTTTCGCTGTTGACCGTTCAATTATTTTGGGTGGACAAGCAATTGCGGAAGCAATGGCTGCAAGTGATAAGTCTGGTGTGCCTTTCTTCTGGTCTGAAAAAGACCTTGATCATGGCGATAAATGGGAATTATTGATCGGTGCCATTCGTGGTACATCAAAAATCCGTTTCGCTGTTGATACTGGTGAGCGTACAGAATTTACCGACTATGGTGTAACTGTTGTTGATACCGCTGTGCCAATCATTGGTGCTAATCAGTAATTGTTTTGGGTATGTCCAGTTATGGGCATACCTCATCTTATTCTAATCCTTGGAGATTTTAAAATGGCGACAATTAAGAAGAAGCCTAGTGGTTATGGTCAGTTTGGTGGATTCTCACCATATGGCAATGTTACAGCGTTAGCATTTTTTCTTGCCACGAATGCTTCAGGTGCCGTAATTGATTCAGATACAACTGTTGCAGTAGCAAGTGGTGATGTTATCGATTTAGGTGAACTACCAGAAGGTATGCGCCTTGATGATGCTCAAATCCTGATTAAAACAGGTATGACAGCCACCGTTACAGGTTCACTTGGCTTTAAATATGTTGATGGTGATAGTACAGAAGTACCACAAGATGCAGCATATTTTATCAATGCTGGTGATCTTGCAACGGCAGGTCGATTACGTGCTAATACAGGTAAATTGGTAACCTTGCCTAAGGCTGCACGATTGATTTTAACCACTGGTGGTGCAGCGAATGCCAAGGCAAGCGACATCAAGGTTATTGTCAGCGGTGAATTGACAGGTCCTCGTTAATGTTTTGATGGTGTAGGTTTTAGACAGACCTACACCATTCTTTTTATTTTTTAACTTATTACGGTGATAAGATGAAAACGATTGCAATAGCGATGATGTGTCATGCGATTAATGCTGCATATTGCCAATCAATGGGTGATGATAGTCAACCTACTTGGGATGACACACCAGAATCACATAAACAAAGTTTGATTGCTGGCGTTGAAATGCATTTGGCAAATCCTGATGCCACACCTGAACAGTCTCATGAGTCTTGGTATAAGGTCAAAGAAGCTGAGGGCTGGAAGTATGGTGAAGTAAAAGATATGGAGAAAAAAGAACATCCATGTTTTTTACCTTATGAAGAATTACCAGATGAACAAAAGGCAAAGGATTATTTATTCCGTACAACGGTGCATTTGGTTAAGCACTTGCCTGATCCTGAAGATTACTTGGCATTGAGTGCGGAAGTTGTGAATCTACGCCAAAAGGTTGAGCATCAAAAGAATGTCGCAATTAATACAGCGACAATCACCCCAACCAATGTTGTTCAAAAATCTGCTGGTGTATCAATTCAGTATATTGGAAATAAATCTCTATATACCGACCACTTATACGAATCAGCTTTAACCTTTGAACAAGGTCAAGTGCGATCAATTCCAAGTGATTTGGCAACCAAGTTTTTAAAACATCCTGAGTTTACTCGTTATGAGGGTGAGCCTGAATCCATTTCTGGTGAATCTACTGAGCAAGGCTTAGATGATGATACGTCAAGTATTCTCAATCGCTCTAAAGAAAAACAGCAAGAAGAAATTGATAAAGAAAATCAGGTTCTTGATGAAATTGAAACAATTGGAAAAATGACAAAGGCTGGCTTGGTTCAATATGCTTTAGAAAAGTATGAGCAGAAACTTAGCCCACAAAAAAATCTTGATGAATTAAAAGAATCAGTTACTCAAATGATTCATCAATATGGGGTTGTGTAATGCAGCTAAATGACCTGATCAGCCGTTTTCGTACACTGGCCAACGATAAAGTAGAACCATATTTTATTGATGATGCCAGTGTCATTGATTGGCTTAATGATGCCGTAAGTGAAGCGTGTATCCGTGGTCGTTTATTGCATGAATCCCAAAACAATGATGTTTGTAAGATTAATATATTGATTGGTTCATCTCGTTATCAGTTACATGAATCGTTATACGAATTGACTCGAGTGTGGTTCCAGCCGAGTGATGGAACAAAAGGGCAATACTTGACTTTAATGTCAGCTGAATTACTCGATCATTATTATGATGTTGAGAATTGGCGAGTGAAACAGGGTAAACCTGAACACATTGTTCAGGATGATACAGGTATTCGCCTTGTTCCAATTCCTGATGTAGATGGTGAATTACAATTAGAAGGCTATCGTGTGCCATTGTTACCAATGGAAAATGATACCGATGTTCCAGAAATTAACCAAATTCACCATGTTCAATTGATTCAGTGGGTTCTACACCAAGCGTTTAAGGTACCAGATGCAGAATTCTTTGATCCAAATCGGTCAGCATTAGCAGAACAGGAATTTACAGACTATTTCGGTATTCGTCCTGATAGTGATTTGCGACGCATTACTCGTGAGGATATACCGCATAACGTTATTCCATTCATGCCATGACTTGCTTGTGATATAAGCACCCCTGTAAGGCTAAAGCTTTTCAGGGGTTTTTTACATAATGATCTTACTTATTTTATTTAATCATGCACAAAGATGGGCAAACGTACAATTGATTTAAAGACCGAAGATACGCTTTACATTGGCGGTGCCAAAGTTCAATTGATCAAAAAATCAGGACAATTGGCTCGAATTTGTGTTGAAGCAGATAATCACATTGAAATTAAACATGAGCGCATGAGTGCTTCCGATTCAGCTACGGAGACTCAAGCACATGGCAAACACACTCTATGACTTTGCACGTCAGCGTTTTTTAGAAGCACAGATTAACTGGATGACTGACACAATTAAAGTGATCCTGGTGGATAACGGTGCCTATACACCACAAACAGGTGTACACCAATACTTGTCGGATATTCCGACTTCTGCGCGTATTGCAGGTCCGGTCACACTTACATCAAAAGCTACGACAGGTGGCGCATCTGATGCAGCCGATGTGACCTTTACCTCTGTTACTGGCGCATCGATTGAATCTATCATCATTTATGCGGACACCGGTGTTGAAGCTACCAGTCCATTGATTGCCTATATTGATACTGCGACAGGTCTACCGATCACACCGAACGGTGGTGACATCATTGTGACCTGGGATAACGGAACAAATAAAATCTTCAAGGTGTAATTACCTGAATTTCTTATCCGTTGATAGCCTCATGTTTTATGGGGCTGAACCCATATAAAGGTGATGCTCATGGCGACAAGTGAAGAAGTAAAACAACCGACTGCGGAAAAACCACCAACCCAAGGCGTTGGTGTAAGTGGATTTCAGGCAGACGTTTATGCCGCAGATGAAAAAAAGATTGATTGGCCACACTTGATGGCACAACCAAAATTCCAGATGTACTGTGTCGAACTCAGCCGCCGTCACCATGGCGAAGTGGAGTTGTGGATCGGTGGCTTTGTGAAAGACAAGTTGATGGAAGGTGAGCGAGTTTTCTTTGATCAGTATTGCACCTGGCATGATGCGAAAGGTTATTGGAAGAACGAAGATTATTACGGGAATTTATTATGACAACTGAGTCTGGCATCCGACTTGAGTTTGCACAATTCGGTCACTTCGATTCCTTTGATGTGATCCGTTCCATGGTTAGTATGGCTTCGGTTGCTGATGAGGATTTACCTTCACCCATCGCCAGTGGATTAAAGACCATGTACTACGTGGATGCTGACGTGGTTGAAGGTTTGACCTATTATTACCGAGTACGTGTATGGCGTGGTGCGACGAGCTTTGTGAGTGATGAGGTTTCGGTAAAAACTCAATTGTTAGACATGCTCAACAATATTAGCCTCAAAATAGGGTCTAGTTCTGTCAGTGATATTGGTTTTGATCAATATATTTGGACACAACCTGTCGGTGCAATTTACTCAGAAGGTCTTGAGCTTGATTTAATATCAGCAACATCGGGAATGATTGCAGATAAAGTTTTTGATTTTACCTTGCCTTGGGTGTTTAAGTGTGAATTTAAGGTTCCGATAACGAGCAGTCTTGGATATCTTGAGTTATTAAGGAATTCCGGCGACTGGCGTTCAGGTAGTTTGCAAATTAGTTTTGGTAACACGCTAAATGGAGATTCGTATAATAAAATTTTTGTAGGTATATATGGTGCAGGTAGTTTGGCAACACCTGTGTTGGCCAGAAATACATATCATACGCTACAGGTGAACTATCTTGGTAGTCGGCAGTTTAGGGTGTTTATCAATGATGTTGAGGTGCTGTACGGCACACATAAAGCGACACATGTGGCGGGTATCCCACGAGTGGGGCGTGGCTTTTCGCTTAGAAAATTAACCTTACGCAGAGTTTAGTCGAGAGAAAGATGAGCGACAATTTTGAGCACGATAAACCGTATTCGCTCACAGCGCATTATTTAAAAGACGCTGAACCATCACAACTGACGGTTTCTTACGATCTACATGCGACATTTTTAGGTGTTCCTGATACTGAACTACCTGTTACACAGTACATTAATGGATTGTCATTTTTAAACGAAGAATTTGGGATTGGCAATCTTGTATTCACTCAGCATGTTCGTACAGCTGGTTTTGGCTCACTCAATATCCCGAACCCAAAAATACACAACCTGACACAATCAATACGGGCAACAGGTTTAAACGCATCGCTATTTGGCACAGCACAACTTAAAAATAAGAATCAAACAAGCGGTGCCGCAGGTTTTAATGCTTCACTGTATGGTCGCCCAACGATCTATAACTTACGTCAATACCTTCGCTTCGGTGGGATGCACACGGCTGTATTTGGTACAGCGTATATGCAAGGTGGGGTTAAGTATGTTCGTGCAACAGGTTTTAATGTTTTAGCATTCCCAACACCGAAAGCGATCAACACACGTGCAGATCAGTATGTTGACTTGCGCTCACCATCACGAGGTATTGCGCCACCTACAATAGATCGTCCAAATGTATCACCACGTATCCTGTACCCAATGGGTATTTTACCCGGTGCATTCGGTACAGCCTGTGTACAGCGTAATCCATCTCCAAAAGGTTTTACTACCGATAGTTATGGTAACGCCTGGATATCGCATAGCCCACGATATTTAACACCATTTAAGGTTGAAGCATTCCTTTCTGGATATGCCAAAGTATTTGATCCGAAGCAGCGTATTTATCACGAAGGAAGTCCACATACCCCAGGTGGTATTTTTGGTGATATTGCGATCAAAAATACACGTCGCATTGTCAATGTTCCAGGGAGTGATCAATCTCTTTATGGTGACTGGTCAGAGATTCGTTCCAACCTGAGTACAGCCGGTGTGCAATCTTTTGATGCCAATATTTTTGGTACCACGGAGATCCGCAATAAAACACCTTCGGTTATTCCTGGTGCATGGGATAGTGCCACGTTTGGTAACACTTTTATTAGTGAGCGTATTCGTCGGATCAATGCACGTGGCATCGACTGGCCAGAATCACAGCGATTCGGCAAGCATGTTATAACCAAGCCGCCAGAAATTAAACCTTCCGGCTTTAACGCAATGCGTTTTGGTGAGCCGTGGATCAGCAACAAGACACGCGAAATTCCGCCACCTGGCATGAATACCTTGCGCTTTAGTGAGCCGTTAGTCTGGTTCCGCTATCGCCATCTTTCGGCTACTGGTATTGGCATCCCTGGATTTGCACAACCTAAAGTCGAGCATGGATTGCGTTTCATACTTGGTCGGGGTGATTCGCATCTGCGTTTTGGCTCACCGACTGTATGGTTCAAGGTTAGAAAGTTAATACCGTCCAGTATATACCGTGAATTTGAAAGCAAACATTTGATCGGTGGAACACAGTTTATTAAACCTTCTGGCTATGTTGCTTCATTATTTGGTGAGCGTATCGTTCCTGAAAATCAGGGCATATATGGCACAGGGTTTAATGCACAAGGATTTCCCGAGAACCATAGATTTGAACTGCATACACGTTGGGTACGTGCAACAGGCTTTCTGACATTCGGAACCCAAACTTCGGACCGTTACGGTACAGCAAGAGCCTGGAACAAACGCCAGTATATTCAGCACAACTACGATTCAGGGGATGGCTTGAATCCTGGCGAGTTTGGTCAGTGGACTGCCATTGCTAATCGCAACCGTGTTATTGGTACGCAAGGGTTCACAGCCACACGTTATGGCTACAGTGCTATTAATAACAATGCTCGTCTGTTAAAGCCAGAAGCTATGTTGATGACAGTCTTTGGTAAACCAATGATTGCAGATCGTGTGCGTTATTTACGTCTGGAAGGTATGGAACCCCATTATATCTCTGGATGGGGGCGTGTGCATAACTCAGCGTTTGTGATTGCACCGGTGTCCGGAAGGCATGATCAATGGGGTAATGCTGCCATGGTGAATACGCGCAGACAATACCGATGGGTTGGGGCATTTGATTCAATGGTATTTGGTCAGCCGATGATTGCTTTCCGTATCCGTAAATTATCCCTGGAAAGCCGATATAGTATTTATCAGCCCTCCATGCCTTTACCTAAAATTGATCTGCATACACGCTATATCGAGCCGGTAGGACCAGAACTGGAAGCCTTTGGTGGTCCATCCTTATATATCAAGTGGAACACCTTTACCCCACGATGGACACACCGCGATTATTTTGGTGAGCCACGTGTACACAATGTCACACCTGAGTTAAAACAACGAGGTAATGTCACAGAAGAAATGGGTAAGCCTAGCATCCGTTTGCATAAACAATACCTACCGGTAGATGGTTACGGCTCCGAGCTTTGGGGTAAGACAATTATCGCTTTCCGTAATCGGTCCATGAAAGTGAACGGCAATAACTACATGGCGTTTGGTCTGCATCGTGTCGTGAAAACCGGTGCGCCACCCTATAGCTTGCAAACAATTACTTTAGATTGGACTGGTGAAGATGCGCGGCCGGAAGATTTTGAAGGACAGGGTATTGGGGTGCCACGTGACCAAGTATCTAATCCAAGCTTAAAAACCAATGTGATTTTTGCGAGTGGTTTTGTAGCAACACAAATGGGGGGCCATCACACCCAATCAAACGGCATTCTGGTTGAGCCGGGGATACAGCAGTTTGCGATTGGTGATCACTCGGTAGGCTTAAAAAACCGCACAGTTGCGGTTGCCGCTATACCACCAAATACGGAAGTTGGACGGCCACGATTAAATCCACATACCATATATGCAGTGATGGAAGCACCGGCACAAGCAATCCAAAACCATTACAGGCATGGCCGTTTACATTACGTCAACAGTGATGGTGGTAACAGACAACCAGGTGAGGTATTTGGTTGGACTACTATCACCCTACGTCATCGCACAGTGAGTATGTTTGGGATAAATCAATCCGCTGTAGCACGCCCAACAGTCGCCCTAAAAAGACGCTACATCCAACCAAATGGTATTCAGTCGTTCCGCATGGGATGGCATTTCTTATCTGATGGTTCGCCACGTGAGCTTCAGCAATTCGATAGCAGTAATAATGCTTTATACGGACGACCCACAGTAACATCGCCTTATTTTGGACCGCGCTATATTCGTCCTGGTGGATTTAATGCCGTTGCATTTGGTAATAACTGGGTAGAGCATTTCCACCGTACCGTTAAAGCAAATGGATTTAATGCCCTAGCTATGGGTGCAGGACGATCAGGCGATACACCATATAAGCCACAAGGCTTATGGATAGGGCCACAAATGCCTACGATTCCTAAAGGCTTTGCATCCGAGCTGTTTGGTACTACTTGGATCAGCAATAAGGTACGTGATATTTCGGCTGATGGTTTTGATAGCCTGAGTAATGATTGGGATATTTCAAACTTTGGCCAACGCTTAAAGGTCGCTAAGGTTAAGCGACCAGTCATTATTGAACAAAAAGAAGTAACACCATTGTCATTTAGTCATACGGCTTATGGTGTACCTAACATACGCTTAAAGGTCCACTATATTCGACCGGATGGCAACTCTGACCAATACAGGAAAGGTGGACCAACATGAAACGATTAACACCCTTACGTGGCATGGATAATGTTTCTGATGATGAAAGCATGTCAAGTTTTGGCAAAACACCTTTTGTTAAACTTCGAGATGCTGTGAACGTCAATATCACCTCTGCCGGGCGCATGGAATTACGCGACACCGGTGCAGTTGTGACTGAAACACCATATAAGAACTTATGGCAAAGCCCATTACACGGTGACACCTTTGGCACCCTAAATGGCGAACTGGTAAAAATAGATACTTCTGATTGGTCGCACCTTGCTTTGAATATTCAAGTGCAAGGTGCTGTGAATTACCTGGTTGTTAATAATTTCATTGTGATCTCGGATGCAACAGCACTCTATAAATACGATGGTTTGAGTGTGGAGAAGTTGACCATTGGTACGCCACCAACACCGATGCTTAATGCTGTAGATGGCTCCTTGTCTGAAGGTACTTATAACCTAGCAATCTCATGGTCCAAAAATGGCCGTGAATCTGCCTTGTCCAATATAGTGACGTTTGAAGGTGAAGGCGGCATTCATCTGGTACTGCCGTACAACTACAGCGGTGATGCTGACCGGGTAACGATTTACATGACAGAACGAAACGGATCTGAATTGTTGAAGGTGATTGCACTGCCTGTTATTACTGCAACATTCACCGTCACCAATGATAAGGACCTGACACGTGCCGCACAGTTTCAAAACCTGTCACCTATGCGCACCGGTAAGTTTTTAAAGCTCTGGCGTGGTCGGTTGCTAACCGCAGATAAAAACCTTTTACTTTTCTCCCAGGCGTTAAACTTTCATTTATGTGATGAGCGTTATGACTTTATTGCTTTACCGCAACGTGTGACCTTTGTGGAACCGGTTGAATCCGGTATTTGGGTTGGTCAATCTAATAGTGTGGTTTTTTTAAGTGGTTCCGATGTTAGAGATTTGCGCCTGGTTCAGACTGGTGCAAAGGCTCCGGTGCCTGGTACGGCTTTACGTGTCAATAGTGATTTGCTTGGGGAATTATCTGCAGGTTTAGAATCGGTATTGTGGTTGGCTGAAAATGGTTACTGCATTGGTACACCATCTGGAAATCTGGTTGAAGTACATGCCAACACTTTGAAAGGCATCACCGCAAAAGGTGGACAGTCTGTAAGGTTTGATGATCGGATTGTCACTGTTCTACAGTAAAGACTGGTTTAACTATCCGGTCATGACAATGGAAAATTTAAATAAAGACGCACTGTTAGGTGCATTAGCGCGTGGTGAATATAGCGAAGATGGCAATCAAATCACCTTTAATAAGCTCGGTGGCATCAGTTTTAAGGGTGAATACTTTGATCGTGTCAATGGTGGTGAATGGCAGCGCAATGAAAACCTGGTGGTCAATGAAGGGATTTCCCATATCCTAAATGTAGCCTTGGGTGCAAAAGCAAAAACCGCAAAATACTTCCTGGCACTATTTGGTGGTGCTACTGCACCGGCTCCAACCTGGACAGCAGCCAATTTTGCAGCAGTAGCCAGTGAAATTGTCAGCGGTACCGAAGGCTATACCAATGCCACACGTCCTGAATGGGTGCCAGTAGACACCAATGGTAATTCGATTGACAACATGGCAGCTGCAGCACAACTGACTATTGCAACGTCAGGAACATTAACGGTGACTGGTGCTGCACTACTGACCAACTCAACCAAAGGCGGTACAACCGGTACGCTTATTTCTGCAAGCAAGTATGCGGTAGCGCGTACCTTCCAGAATGGTGATATTTACGAAATCGGTTATCGATTAAGCGCGACGGTGTAAAACATGACTGGCCCTATTCCTTATGGGCTGCATGTAATCAGCGGTGAACTCACTGATAAGGATACGGACCGTATCATTTCAGAGATTCACCGCTTTCTTAGTTTTAAGGACGCAGCCCAACTCGAAAACTTAAAACAGGTCTATGATTTACCCTATGGTGGGTACTTCATTGTGCAGCACGTCGGCGGTGTATTTAAGGTTTTGGCAGACAAGCAAGAACCGGAAAAGTTCAAGTTCATCAATGATGGATTGGTCAAAACATTTATCCCGATGTTTTTTAGTGGTGTGATTGAAAAGGCCACCGTTCGCCAAGGTGAAAAAGTCAAAATCAAACTCACTGAGCAATGTCGTGGTCGCCTGGAAGCACAGCTTGAGCGCAATATTGCCAAAGAACTTGAACTGGAACGCTTTACCATTGAGCAAAGCTATAGATTCCCTGAATTTATGATTCAGGGTGAAAGTGTGTTTAAACGCACTCAATACCTGGCACATAACCCAGGTTGGTATAGCGGTACTATGGCCAAGCTGCATCAGTTTGTAGGCGGTTATGGAATACAGGAATTTGAATCCCTGCCTGATGATGCCATTGAACGTGTGCAAATGAAATTACCAGAAAAGTTACTGCTTGAATTTCAGGATAAATATCGTGATGTACGTTTGCCTGGCTACAGTGGGCTACCAGATAAGCGTGGCGAATTTCAGTATGACTACAAATGGTCCAAGACCCATGCGGTAGCTTTTGACAATGAACATAAGCCGTGGCTGATCCAGGTCAGTAGTAAAGTATATGCAATGCCATTACCGATCATCCCGATTACTGCAGATCCTAAGTTTCACCAGTATGTTCAAGAGGAATTGGGTGATCCTGAGTTGTTAGAGGTTTTGGAAACCTTTGGTGCATTTCCATCGGGTGAATGCTTTCCAGAAAAATCTGACGAATTTCAGCAATGGCTTCGTGCCGGTGTGATTATTGAAATCTGTGATACTGCAGATTTCCTTTCGCATACAGCCATGTTTACTGCGTGTGGTTGGTCATTCAATAACACTGGCCGGATTGGTTATAACACCGGCTTTAGATATAACGAAAAAGGCATCATTGAGTGCACAACTTTTAGAATGCAACTGGACCTGCAGTCCACAGACAAACACTATGGCACCGACAAGGTTAACGTGGGTAGTAGTGATTTGACGGACGCACAACGCTCGGACCTGGGCCGATACCTGGCTAATCTTATGGCCAGTCTGCCTGCTGAAAACAACCTATCCCGAGCTATACGCTACAAGATTCGACATATCCCACAATCCGAAATCCTGGCACGTGCTGCAAATATCTCAAATGATATGGGTGCGGAAGTGAATTATTGGGATAACTATGTCTGTGAGCCCATTGCCATGCACAAGGGTAAGGTGATCAAACTGTACAACGGTAAACTTTACCACCATGCCAAGCCCAATCTGCAGCCACAAATTAAGCTTCCAGACATGATGATGGGCTTCTGTTATTCGTTTGACTTTAGCCCTTTGGACACGAATGCACCGGCTGCGGAATGTGACACCATCATGTATGCCTATTTTGATGATGATACATTGAAGGTCGTTAAATATTTCTATTCACCCAGGGATTTTTCCAAGCAGGTCGATACGGATTATGAACAGTGTATGACGGTAGGATCCTGGCACCGCACCGAAACCACTGGCAAGACCAAAATTTCAGGGCATTTTTATCTGACTGATATAGATGATCGGGATGAAATCTCACCAACGGTAACGCATACCACGATTAAAGGAGTGGATAAAGGGTATGACACCCAACCGCATTTCTCCTTTACCCATTTCTATTCCATGCAAGGGGAGTTATGGCGAAACCGGTATTTTACCCATCTCACCAAAACGGAAACGATCCGGGATAAAAATATAGAACTGGCTGTTCTGGTGCCGATGTTTAACCGCAATTGCGTAGTTCATGCCAACCGTGTAACAGGTGGCAATAAAACCAATACCGAATCTCTTGAGCTTAAATATGTGCAGGATCCGTACACCTATAAATACTGGACCTATGATGCAGTATTTGCCTGGAACACACCGTTAAGCAAACAGACTGGAAAGCCCTATCCCAAAAATGGCAACCCGGTATGGGTGGAAATTCAGAACTACACACCATTAACCTGTTCTGATTTTGCGGATCAAGGTCCATGGATTCCTACCATGCCTACAGACTATGGATGGCTGATTCATCCTGATAATAACGAGTGGCTGCAGTCTGGTGGTGGTGGACCTCCAAAGGTTAGGGAATATTCCAATACAGTTACGACACCTATTGAAACTACCGGGAATCTAAATTGGGTGGTCAATGATCTGATCATCACAATATTAACCAAGCCACCGCAAAACCACTACTTTCTCCCTTCACCAGACCAGTACGGTTTAACCATGCAACGTGCAGGCAGTAAGGTTTTTCTTGGACAGGTGACTTATGCCAATATTAACGAAACCAATGATGCCGGTGCCTGGAAATATACCGGGTATTCAAACCTGGCCAACCATAACCGGGTCAACCACTTTATCGGAGTGATCAATGAGTAACTATCGGGATGATACTCAGGAAACGATTGTGCTTTCATCCGATGCTTTCGGAAAAGTTACATCAGGGGATGTAGAGAATTTTGGCTTTACCACCACGATCCTGAGCAAGATTCGCCACAATGTAGAAGAAATCATCCAGTTAGCCGATGCTGATTTGTCACGTCGTATCGGACGATTAGATACTGAACTCGGTTTTGCTGACCAGGTGTTTCATGCTGTTCGTAAATTTCAACTGATTGAAGAAACCTTTATCCTGGCTGACCATAGTTTTGTGAAACAATCTGAACTAATCACTGAGGATCTTGGCCTTGGAGAAGTGGAGCAAGTTAGCTATAAGGTTATGCACATCGAGCCGTTTAAAGTAGCCGATGCACATTTCACCTATAAAACTGCACTCCAAAGTATCAGTGATCGGCTGAAATTAAGCGATAGCCTACATGCCCTGTCACGTTCCAGTGATCTGATTGAAGAAAGCCTGGTCCTGTCAGATAGCACACGTGACAAATTAAAAACCCTGATTGTTGAAACTTTAGGACTTGGTCATCAGGTTGAACAACATAACCTTGTCCATAGCCAGGTATCAGAAAGTTTTAAACTGCATGACCATGCTGTAAGAATTGTCAGTGACACGATTGAAGATACGATCCGGTTTGGTGATGAGTTTCAAAAATTATCCGATACGGTTGAACTGGTGGTTGAAAGCCTGGTGTTTTCAGATCAGGTATCGGGGCATCGGAAAGTACGAAGCCTGGCAGAATCCAGTTTAAGTTTTTCAGAATCCATTGAAGGCATTAAACGTGCTTCATCTAGTGTGAGTGAGTTGTTATTCCTGGATGATGAATACCACGATGGTAGAGAAATTATCGGAGCATGGACCGCAACGGCCGATGGTTGGAACATGAGCCGCTACTATGATTTCCCTTATGAAGAATTGATTGTGATTGATGGCCGGCTTTATGGTGTGACAGATACCGGTATTAAAGAACTTAAACAAGGTGCCAGTATAGTCGCTGCACAGATCAAGACAGCAAGATTAGATCTAGGAGATGGTGGCTTAGTCCATCCAGAAAGCATGATCCTGGAATATAGCCTGGAGGGTAATTTATCCATTGATGTGGTTACCACACAAAGCGGATATCTTCAGAAATTTAATTATGTTCTACAAAAAGAACCAAGCGAATATTTAACCAATGGCCGTGTGGTCTTTGGTCGCGGTTTACGTGGCAGACACTTTGAATTTGCAGTCAATATCGAGGGATCTACAGCCTACATTAACGACATGGTTGTGAACATCACTAAAACAAAACGGAGAATTTAAACATGATTATCCCTACACTCAATGTCGTTGATCAGGCGATTTCCGAAGTTCAGGACAAGATGAAATACTTTGAAGGGCGTAGCAATCAGTTACTCGGAGAAATGAGTAATGCCATGACGACGCTATCTAGTGTTACGGTCGAACCGGTGGGTAGTGCACCAGAATTGCCACGCCCTGAGAATGCGCAATTTCCAACGATAGATATGCCAGATACGCCTGAATTAAATGTGACTGTACCTACACCACATTTATTAGATTTGGATATTGAAAAGCCGGCTGCACTTACATCTCCTGAAATCCCTAGTCTTGAGATCAATTTGCCTGATGCACCGATCATGCAGAATGAGATTGAGATTCCATCAGAGCTTACCAATTTTGCTTTACCTGAAATCGATACCAATATTGAAATCGGCACACTGCCACAACTCAGTTTAAGTGGGCTGGATATTGGTCGTAACGCAGTCAATATTGATGTTTCAGAGCTTTTAGGCGGCCTGGATTTATCTGATCTTAATTTACCTGAAGCACCTGAAAACCCAATCTTAAACTTTCCAACATTACCAAGCCTGGGTAATTTTGATTTGCCAGTGCGACCAGATATTGATATTGGCAGTGTAGAAATCCCTGATGCACCTGAAATTGTGTTGCCTGAAATTGGAGAGCTTCAAGCGATTACATTACCAGTATATGAGCCAGAATCCTTACCAGTATTCGATGAATTGCCACCTGAATTTAGTGTGGAGCTACCTAGCGATATTGATAGCATTATGCACCAGGCCCAGGCGATTGCCGCAACGGACTATCAAAGTTACAACAAGGACAGCGCAATTCAGCCTTTAGTCGCTGAAATTCGTGCCTGGATGAATGGCACTGCTACCGGTACCGGCTTACCTGCAGAGATTGAAAATTCACTTTTCAATCGTGCACGTGAACGCAATAGTCGTGAAACCGAACGCGCAGTACAAGAGGTGATTGATCAGTGGGCCAGTCGCGGTTATAGCTTGCCACAGGGGTCCACCCAAAAGCAGATCGATGCCATCCGGGATGATGCACGTTTAAAAGCTGCGGATCTGAACCGTGACATTATGATCCAGTCTTTTGAAAAGCAGCTTGAACATATCCGATTTTTGACAGAACAAGGCATTGCCCTGGAACGGCTAAAGCAAGATCTATGGCTTGCCTATGTTAGCAATGTGATGGATGCAGCCAAGTTCCAAGTCGAGAGTAAACTTAGTCTATTCAATGCACAAATCTCGATTTTTAATGCACGTACCGATGCGTTTAAATCCATGATTGACGTATATAAGACCAAAATTGAAGGCACCATTGCCAAGATCACGGCATTTCGCTCCCAGGTGGATGCACAGGTAGCGATTGGTCAGATTAATCAACAGACCGTTGATATTTTTAAAGCCAAGATTGATGCGGTTATGTCGAATGTGGATGTGTATAAAGCACTGATCCAAGGTGCAACTGCACGTGCTGACCTAGTGAAAAGTCACTTTGATGCCTATAAAACCGAAGTGCAAGCATACAGTGAGCAGGTCGGTGCAGAACGGATCAAGGTTGAAATGTTTGATTCACAGATCAAGGCCGAAGGTACCAAGGTTCAAGCCTATGAATCAATGGCACGTACTTATGCCACCACTATCGAAGGTCTTTCATCTAAAGCAAATATTAAGATGAAAGAAGGTGATATGAAGCTGGAAGCGGCACGTGTAAGAATTGCAGAGTTTCAGGCCAATACAGAATCGTATCGTGCATCAATGGATGCGCAGTCGAAGAAATTGCAGTTTGAAACAGAAGCATACACGGCTAATCTGGAAGCCATGAAGTCTCAGATTCAGCTTTCAATTGAAAAGATGAATACGCAAAGCAATATTGTGGAATCTAATTCACGTACACGAATTGCCTTAGCTGATGCTTTATCTAAGTATGCTGAAATGAAAATCCGTGTCGGTATTGCTAATTCGGATACCTTGTCACGCTTTGCTGATATGCGCTCACGTACTGCAATCGCTGTATCAGAAGCACATTCGCGTTATGCAGATCTGGCGTTAAGGACAACGATTGCCAATAGTGATATTTATAACCGCTATATCGAATCTCGTACACGTGTTGCCTTAGCTAATGCCGATACCCAGGCCAAATATGCTGACTTAAATTTGCGTACAAATCTGGCCTATGCAGATACTCAATCTAAATTTGCTGATATGAAAATGCGTACAGGCATCGCCAATGCAGAAACCCAGGCACGTTATGCCGATATGAATATCCGCACCAACCTGGCGTATGCTGAAATGCAGATCAAAAAATATGAAGTCGATCTCAGTAATGCTATCAAGAAAGCCGAACTTGCAGCGGAAAGCATGAAAGGTATTGCGCAGTTCAATACACAACTTGCAGCAGGTGCCATGTCAGCCATGCACGTGTCGGCAAGTATCAGTGGCAGCGGTTCAAGTTCATTGTCTTATAGCGCAAGTGAATCTGAATCCAAGAGTGAAAGCCACAACTATAGCTACTAACCCTGTAAGGCTAACGCTTACAGCCTGTATTGATTAACCATACATGATATTTATATTGGAATAAGTGTCATGTACGGCTTAAAAAAACGTTCAAAGCAAGATGAAAATGGACTAATTCAAGGTGCAGGTACTGGCACTTCTGATGATGTTAAAAAAAATGTTCCAGCAGGTAGCTATATTATGCCTGCTGATTCTACTCAGCAGATTGGTACCAATAATTTAAAAAATATGGGGAGTCCCACGCCAGTTAATCTCAGTAACGGTGAGTTCCAACTCTCGCCTGACCAAGTTCATTCGGTTGGTGTGCAAACACTTGATGCCATGAAAAATCAAACACATGTACCTGTTGATCAACCTCAATTGGGTTTCAAGCCTGGTCAAAATAAACCTGAGTTATTTTTTGCAAATGGCGGACTCGTACCAAGTGCCTACCCAAGCGCAGATGATATTCGTCGTGCACAACAAAATAGAGTTGGTGGACCACAAATGCGTGATGTTTCAGGCATTACTCGTGATGTTAATCGCCCTATGCCTAGTACGAATGTTAATAACACTGCATCGAGTACCGTGACATCCAACTCCACACCATCATCTAGTCCAGCGAATCCAGCACCAACACAAGGTGGCGGTTTTGGCGGAGGTATAAGAAATTTTGTCAATAACAGCAAGCTTGTAAAAGGTGTTGGTTATTTAGGTGCTGCATCATCTTTGTTCGCAAACGCTGCGACACCAAGTGAGGATTATCGAGAACGTTTTGGTTTTGGTGATCAGTCACCTGAAGATTTGGGTACTGTAAAAGGGTTTGCTAAAGACTTCGGTATCAGAGGATTAGGTTATGCATCAGATTTGGGTAATGCCTTAACTTTTGGACAAGCTGGTCGGTTTTATGCAGATAAACAACGTATTGCAAGTGAAGCAAAAGCAGCTCAACCTGAATTTAATAATAAACAAAATAAGCCAAATACTGTTGTAAACAATCCATTTGGTAATAATAAAACACCACCTACTACACAAACACAGCCTGAAGCTCAGACTCCATCAAACTCTGGACAAAATTCTGATCCTTATGCTATTCAGCAAAAAGGAAACAGCTTTAGCTATGCTAATCCTAGTGCAGCAGCTCAAGCACGAGCAGATGGTATTAGAGAAGGCGAAGGACTAG
Source organism: Acinetobacter sp. 102 (assembly GCF_037028485.1). NCBI lineage: Bacteria > Pseudomonadati > Pseudomonadota > Gammaproteobacteria > Moraxellales > Moraxellaceae > Acinetobacter > Acinetobacter sp. 102. The sequence continues at coordinate 123,522 of NZ_JAZEZK010000006.1, read as the reverse complement.
GATTCAAAGTAAGACCAGTGAATGACCCTCGTGGGGTAGCAAATTTATTTGCCAATACTCAAGAAATGGGACCGACTGAACAACAGATTCAAAATGCAATTGCTCAACGTGAAATGAATTTAGGCTTGGGTATGCGAGGTTATGGTAATAATCCTGTACAAGCACCTCAACGTAATGATGCACAGGAAGCTGAACGTCAAGCTGTAATTCGTGCAGCAAGTACACCGATTGCAGGGGCAAGAGGATTAACTGCTAATCAAGTCCGTACTTTGTCTGATTTACAGCAAGGTGAGGATAATCGTGCCAATCAACGTTATACCACCGATGCGAACAACGTTGCTGCTTTACAGCGTGAAGCCATGGGGCAAGCTGGACAGAACTATCGTACGGAACTAGGTGAGCAAGGTACCAATAACCGATTTAATGCAAATTTAGGCTTTGATGCACAAAAATTCCAAGCTACCAATGATTTAGCTAATCGAGAATTTAATCTTAACGCCACTGAAAAAGGTTTTGGCATTCGTAACTCAGCACGATTAGAGAAATTGTACGAGCAATATGATGCTGCGAAATCGGATGAAGATCGTAAATCCATTCAAGAAAAAATTAATCGTTATGCAGGTAATAAAGCAGATACTGGTAAAGATCGTTATATGACTGTGGGTGGTGGTCAGGAGTGGAATGACAAATCAGGTACTATGGTAAACAGACCTCAACAATTATTTGATACTCAGACACAGCAGTTCGTTAATACACCAGCTGCATCATCGACTAATCTACCAAATGGTATGACACGTCAAGTAGGTACAAGCAATGGTAAGCCTGTTTATGAGGATGCTCAAGGTAATCGCTTTATAGGCAATTAATTGGGGTAGCCACTTTCGGGTGGCTATTTTTATATCGATTTTTTAAAAATAATGTTATTACCATTTTTTCCAATCGCTTTTATTAACAGTGCCATGTGATATTACTTTCACATTATTCGATTTTAAGTATTCTTTTAGCTCTTCAGAATAGCGATTATAGTCTTTAAAATAAACATAAATATGTTGTCCAACTTCTTTATATTCAATATACCATTTTGAACTTTTACCGAATACATCGTAAATGTTGATGCTTGGTTTTTTCAAGCGATGATATGCGTCACGTAGTTCCTCAAACTCAGTACGTTTGTCTTTTTCCATGTATAAGTGTAAAGCATAATAGAACATCGCAATAATACTCAAATACCCAATACCATAAATTATATCGTGCATACTTACTCCTTGATTTGCCAATCAACCGCATGTCAAAAAATTTCGAACTACCTAACAATGTCTATCCCCCTCTAAGGTTAGACCTTTTTTAACCCTTTATACATGCTATGCACATACCAATAGGAGTGCATCATGTCAGAATCTACCCTAAAACCATTTACAGGTAAACTTGACGAAAATATTGATACAAATCAACAGCCAGCATTAAAACCATTTACAGGTGCACTTGATGGTGAAAAGAAAGGTGTAATTGGGCACTTAAAAGATACTGGCTTATCTGCTTTAAAAGGTGCGGTTGCTGTACCTGAATTGGCCGTTGGTATCATGGATGTCATGTCTGATGGTGCTACCGGTAAAATACTTGAGAATAAAAATGGTACTGTTGGCTTTCGACCTAAAGAAGCCAAACAAGCCCTAGGTAATTTACATACAGACCAATATAAAGCCCAACAACAAGAATTTGCTGATGCTGGTAAAGATGGAAATTGGGTAGATAAAGTCGTTGATAAAACAAAAGTTGCCTTAAGAAATCCCTCATTAATTGCTAATACCGTAGTTGAATCTGTTCCTTCAATGTTAGCTGGCGGTGCATTAGGTCGTGCTTCGGGTATAGCCAATCCCGTTGTAGCTGGTGCAGTTGGTGAAGGTGCAGTTATGGCGGGTAGCCAAGCTGAACAAATTCGCCAACAAACGGTAGATGGACGCTTAACAGCAGACCAGTCTTTAGCAGGTGTCGGCACTGGCGCATTAGGTGGCTTGATTGGTTTTGCTGGTGGTCGTCTTGCCCAGAAAATGGGTATTGGTGATGTTGATACCATGCTTGTAACAGGGCGTGCTGGTCCAGCTGAAATCGCTGGTGAGATTGCATCAATGCCTGCGAAGTCTTTACCTCGTCGTGTAATTGAAGGTGCAATTTCAGAAGGCTTTTTAGAAGAATTACCTCAAACAGTTTCAGAACAAGTCATACAAAATTTAGCCCTGGATAAGCCTTGGCATGATGGCATTGAGGATGCGGCTGTCATGGGGACTTTGGCTGGTATGGCAATGGGTGGTGCTGCCAATATCTTATCTGGTCGTAACACAGGTACAGAATCCCAAGATAACCAACAACAATCAGGCTCACCTAATCTACCATCGGCACCTCCACAATTAGGCTCAAGTCCAGATAATGCTTTAACTGGCGAATATATCCCACGTGAAGATGTGTCACAGGGGGGTAACCAAGGCCGCACAGCTTTTGTTTATGATCAGCCATCAATGGATGCTGATAATTTATTAAACAATAATGGCTTTGATTATGGCAGTGCAGCAACTGGTAATCCAGTCAGCCCAGATACACCACCAGCACCGAATGGTAATTATTTTGATGGTGATTATGGCAGTGAAGCAGCCTTTGATGATTTGTTGAATTCTGTACCACCAGCCAGCCAAACACCTTCACAGCAAATGGGGATTAATCCCAATGATGGGCCTATGTCATCTGCAGCAGCTTTGGCGGTGGATAGTGGGGCATCACCTGTTACTCCACAATTAGGATATACGCCTGATCAAAGTAATACACAGGCTGACAATGCAGGCGAATCAATTTCTCAACAGTATGACCTCAATGCAGTGGATGCAATTGGTGGAGGAATTGAAACAGATAGAGCGAAAACAACAACAGCGCAAACTGTTCAACCAATCTTAGGCCAAGATGGTAAAAATAAATGGTTTGGTACACAGGATAAAGCACAAGCATTCATTGATAAGAAAAATTTAGGCAATGATTATCAGGTGGTTCAGGATGGTAAGCGTTTTGAGATTCAGCCTAAAAAATTACAAAGTGCGTCGCAAAATGTAGATACTTTACCAAAAACAGAAAGTTCAAATCAGGATGATGTTCCAAATCCGTACAATGAAAATAAGTTGCGTGCTCAAGTGCGTGATTTGAGTTTACAGGCAAGTAAAGAAGCTCAAGCCAACAATGCAGAGGACAGCAAATACATTGCAAATTTAGGAAACACAGCATCGGCACGTTCAAATGAAAAGGTAAAGGAGCAATTACCTGATTTATATAAGCGAGCAGAAGAACTTGCAAAAACCGCTGAAATTACATCGGCAGGTCGTCGTGGTAATACGCATTTTTCAAGCCTAAGTTTCAAAGGTGATTCAAGTTTTGTTTCAGGCGATGCATGGCCAAAACGCCCAACTAAGGATGAAGTCCTACAGCAAGCAATTTGGCACTTGTCACAAGATGACAAGAACGGCACACCGAAGAATGTACAAAGTGCGTTGCAGCTTACTGAACTTGAAAAACAGTTTAAAAATGAAAAAAGTGTAGCGAAAAAGGCACAGATCCGTAAACAGATTACAGAGTTGCAAAATGGTTTGACAGAACAGGCGCAAAGCAGTGTAAGTTTGAATCAACCACAAAAGACTACTGTAGAAAACCTGAGTGGCGAATTTAAAAAAATAGAAGAATCTACTACCCGAATTAATGCAGCACGTCAGCGTATGCGTGAAGCGAATCCTGAAATCTTCACAGCTGAAAATGATCGTGTCCGTGAAACGCATGGCCTGACCAATGCGCGTGTGACTTCTATTGCCGACGAAATTGAAACATCGGGCAGTTATGAATTATCTGATCGTGAATACGAGAAGATCAAGAACAATCCGAATTACAAGATTGACTATGATGCGCGTAACTTCATGGGCAAGGTGACTGCGGTTAAGGACCCACATAGCGGTGAATGGGTAGGGAATAACGAACAGTCTGATTTAGATAATGCAGCACATGAAGCCGCGACCAGTGTGCAAAATGATTTACCTGCACCGACACAGGCACAGATCGAAGCCGGCAACTACAAGAAAGGTCACATCAAAGTAAATAACCTGGATATTGCCGTGGAGAATCCGCAAGGATCCGAGCGCAGTGGTACCGATCCAGATGGCAAGCCGTGGTCACACACCATGAGCAACCATTATGGATATATCAAGGGGACCAAAGGCGCAGACCAGGAACACATCGATACTTATGTCGGTGAAAATCCCGATTCAGACCAGGTGTTTGTGGTGGACCAGATCGACCAGGCAAGCGGTGGATTTGATGAGCATAAGGTGATGCTTGGTTTTGATAGCCAGGAAGCAGCTGTAGCAGCGTATCAGTCCAACTTCGACAAAGGTTGGAAAACTGGTCCGGTTAAACGCATGACTATGGATGAGTTTAAGACCTGGATTAAGACTGGTGATACCACTAAGCCGGTGAATGCTCCTGAGCAAAAAACAGAATCACAGCATCCGGTAAACAAGTGGCAAGAGGAAATGAACAAGGCTTTAGAAAAGGCCGATCCTGAGCATCCACTTTTTAAAAAACTACAAGCTAGTGCTAAGAACGGATTACGCTCTGTTTCTGATCGTGCTGTGGCATTACGCCAGGCGCGTGAGATTGAGAAGAAAGCCGATGCGCCAAAAGCAGAAGTGCCAAAGGTTGAACCAGAACAACCGAAAGTCAAAGTATCTGAAAACAAATTTGTGACCGATGAACGTCGTGCTGAATTAGAAAAACGCATTAAAGCCAAACTATCACAGCTTAACAGTGGTGTTGATCCTGAACTGATTGTGCTTGGTACCGAACTTGCGCTGTACCATATTGAACGTGGTGTGCGTACCTTTGCTGCTTATGCAAAAGCTATGACGGAAAGTTTGGGTGATAGTTCAAAACCATTCCTAAAATCCTGGTATATGGGCGTGAAGTACGACCCACGCGCATCCGGTTTTGATGGAATGAGTAGTGCAGCAGAAGTCGAAAACTTTGATGTTGATGGTACCCTCACAGATGAAGGTACCATGACAGGCAAAACCGAAACGGTTGTTACACCTGCAGGTCGTGAATTTGAGGTGCAGCATAAAGTTGTTGAAGCTGCCGACTTGATCACATCAAACCTGGACAGCGGTGCGATTAATTCTGAATACCCACAAGCACTGCAGCCACGTGACCGTACCACTTTAAAATCCGTTACCCAGGTCAATGACATTGCCAACAAACTTAACCCTAAATTATTGGGTGATAGTGCAAGCTCTACCAATGGTGCGCCTATCGTATCGCCTGGTAATGAAGTTGAAAGCGGTAATGGTCGTACCCTGGCGATTCGCAAAGCCTACCAAATAGGCAAAGCAGACGCATACAAAGCATGGTTAGCTGAACAGGGCTATGATGTGGACAACATGCAGCAGCCAGTATTGGTCCGTGAACGTATCACGCCAATGAACATGGCCGAGCGTGTAGCCTACACAACAGAATCCAATGAGCGTGACACACTGGATATGAGTCCAAGTGAACAAGCTATGTCGGATGCGCCAAAGGTGATGGATATTTTGCACCTGGTACAAGGGGGCAGCTTTAACAACACAGCCAATCGTGATTTTGTGAACGCCTTTTTAACCGGTGTAGCATCTAAGAATGAACGCGGCACCATGCTTGATAAAGATGGGGTATCACTCACTCAGGACGGATACCGCCGTATTGAATCAGCCTTGCTTGCAGCTGCTTTTAATGATGCTCAAATTATTAGTCAGGTGATTGAATCTAAAGACAGCGATATTAAGGCGATTGGTAATGCCTTGATTGAAGCGGCACCACAATGGGCACAAGTCCGTAAAGGTGTGCAAGATGGCATTTTGGTTGAAGGCGTGAACGTCGAAGCCAATTTGGTTGAAGCGGTCCACCTGGTACGTAAGGCACGTCAGCAAAACTTATCTTTATCTGAAATGTTGAATCAGGACGATATATTTGACGGCAGCATTGACCAGGTTACGAAAGACTTTATTAGTATTTTTTATAGTGGTGATAAACTCAACAAAGCACGAAGCAGCCAGAAAGTTGCAGACGCATTAAAGTCGTATGCGCAATTGGCTATGACTGCAAAAGCATCTCCAAATCTTTTCGGTGATGCGCCTTTAAGCAATGAACAAATTTTAGGACAAGTAAATGACAGACTTAAACAAAGCGAAGCCGAAAAGCAACAAGACATCTTCACTAGCCCGCAATCTAATGAACCAGACGCTGGCACAGTTGGCGGTGGACGATCAGGACGAGGAACTGGCCCAAGAAGTGAAACAGCGCAAGAACAATCAGAGCCTACAAAAGCCTTAAAGAAGACAGCTCCAACATCTGAAAAAGAAACGATTCAAGATTTTGGTGAAAAAATTGGTGGTGCTCGTAAAGATACTTCAGTGAAGACTGGCCCCAAAACCTCTGGCACTACTACAAAGGACAATCGTCCAACTTGGGCCAAGCGATTTGAGATTACTGAAATTGCTGCCTCAAGTAATCCAAATGAAGTTGGTAAATGGATTATCACGGATACAAGAAAAAAGGATTGGAAGGGGAATGCCAAGCAACTAGGCAAACAATTTTTTGATTCTCAAAAAGATGCTGAACTTGCACTACCAATTCTAGCTGTAGCTCAAAAGCATCGTGTGTGGGCTGCTGGAAAAGATAGCTTTTCTATCTATCGTGAAATTAGTGATCGGAAGCGCGTTAAAGTTGTCGAACAAGAATTTCAAACACGTGAAGATGCTATGAAATATATGGCAATCCATGCGATTGAAATTCTAGAAACCAATACAACTTTTGGGGAAATTGATCTTCCTCGACCTGAAAATACGGTAAGAAAAGGACTAGATCGCCGTAAAGGTGATGCTAAAGATGCCGATTTTATTCGTGTGTTTGGTTTCCGTGGTGTTGAATTTGGGAACTGGAATAATCAGGCAGAACGCCAAGAGCTATTAAATGATGCCTTTGATGGTCTCATGGACTTGGCTGAGATTTTAAATATCCCACCTGCAGCAATTAGCCTAAATGGGGAACTCGCTTTAGCGTTTGGTGCCAGAGGGCAAGGATTAAGTGGTGCAAAGGCGCACTATGAACCCGAACGTGCTGTGATTAACTTGACCAAATTGAATGGCGCAGGTTCATTAGCTCATGAATGGTGGCATGCATTAGATCACTATTTTGGTCGACAAGATGGCAAAGCCCCATCTGAATGGGTAACGAACGCGGATGGCAGTCGATCATTAAAGATTGCAAAACACTTTGAAGATATGAGCGTCACTTCTGGATTCTCTTATAAATCAAATGTTCGTGAAGATGTGCAAGAAGCCTATAAACAATTGGTACAGACAATTTTTAGAAAATCTGAAAACTATATTGATGATACTGTTAAGGTTGAAAGCTTCGTTAGTTCTGCGAGAAACAACTTAAAAGATCAATTAGATAAGTTACGTGCTGATCTTAATCGTGAGCTTGATCCAAAATATTACAAGCGCTTTAACAAAGCTGCCTCAGCTGAACAGCTGGCTGAGTTTGATACGGTTGCTGAGTTATTGCTTACAGGTACGGCACTTACTACGGAAATACGTCACAACAATAATAAGAATAGTCGAAATATATTTAGTGGTGCACGTTGGTCTAATGATGCCCTAGATAAATTAAGTGTGATTTATAAATCTGTCCGTGGTAGATCAGGGTTTAATGCTGAACAAAAGGGTGTACTAGACCGATTACGTCAATACATGAATACCTATGCCCAACGCCTCAAACTATTGGCAGAAGCTCAAAATGGTACAGAGAAAGCGAAAATGATACCAACGGATTTTGCTATGAACGCAAAAGAGTTAGATCAGGGACGCGGTACAGATTATTGGATTACTACTCCTGAAATGACAGCACGTGCATTCCAAGGGTATGTAGAAGATAAAATTTCTCAAAATAGTGGCTACAGTCCGTTTCTGAATTTTGGCCCTGAGAGTGCTGCGATTTTTACCCCATGGGGTTTTAAGCGACCATTTCCTACTGGTACAGAACGAAAAGCAATCAATGCAAAGTTTTCTGATTTGGTTGATACACTAAAAACAGAAGAAACAGAAACAGGGATTAAACTTTATAGTCGTGACAAATTAAAACCTGATAACGAGCGTAGAGGTGCTTCACCATTAGACACGACCTTTACTCCCTTATCCGTTGTCAGTGCTACTCGTAGAGTCCTTTCTATTCTTCAACATCTCAAAATGTCCGCTACACAAGATGCGTCTTCTAGGGGGCGTATCAATGTCAGTCTTAATAATAGGATCGGGGTCAACAAAGTCGGGAATGTGAATTCCAATGGGTTTAGTGTTCAGGTCATTTCTAGTTTTAGCGATCTTCCGAAAGTCATACAAAATGATGCAACCTACAAAGATGAAAATGGCAAAACCCAAAATTATGATGTAAGCGGTGTTTGGCATGATGGCACGCTCTATGTGGTTGCTGATCAGGTTTATGGGGATAGCAATAAACAGCTTACTACATTTGATGTTTATGAGGAATTATTAACCCATGAAATTGTTGGGCATTTTGGTGTTCAAAAGCTATTTGGAAATGAGTATAAGACCAAATTTCAACAACTATTTAATGCTCTGGGTAAGCTTGAGGGTATTCGTAAAATAGCAAAAGATAATGGCGTGGATATGAATCAATTCGATAATGCCTATATTAAGCCATTTAAAAATGGCGTTGAGGAAGGCTATTACGATCCATTAGATGCGCAACAAGCAACTGTAAGTGAGCTATTTGCCTTTGTCGCTCAAAATGCTAAATCTCGTCCTTTTGTACGTCAAAAATTAAAAGAGGTCATTGGCTATATTCGTCAGTGGTTCCGTGATCGTGGCTTTGATAAATTCCTTTCACGTTACAATGATGCCGATTTGATGATGTTTTTGTCAGAAGCTCGTAAGGCTGTAGTTGATCGAAGCTATTTTGGTAAATATAAAAATCAAGAATTTTCATCTAAGAACAATTCTGATACTCCACTTTATAGCCGTCGCACTAAAAGTAATTTAGGCTCTACAACTCAACAAGTACGAGACGTGTTGATTGATCGTTTTGGTAAAGAGACCATTGATGAGCTTGAACGACAAGGTAAGCTTGAGATTATTCAGGATTATCAGGTTGAAGGTGTTGAGGGCTTCTATTACAACGGTAAAGCGGTACTCGTTGCATCGAATCTGACTGCTGAAAGCACAGTGCCAACATTCTTACATGAGTTGGGTGGTCATGCTGGGTTCCAAAACATGATGAACCAAAAACAATATAATGAATTGATGAATCAATTTAATAAATTGGTTGAGCAGGGTAATCCTGTTGCTTTAGCTGCAAAGATGCTTGCAGAACGTGAACAAGGTTCTGAGCGTCAACATCTAGAGTATTTACCGTATCTGTTGACACTATCATCTACAATGGAGCAACGTAATGTATTACAGCGTAATGCACTACAAAAACTTATAAACAATTTAGTGACGTATGTTAAAGCAACGCTATTTGATAATTTTGGAATAAATCTCAACCTCAATCCAAATGACATAGTTGCACTTGCTGAGCGAATGATTGAGAAATCCTCATATAATGCTGAAAATACTACTTCACCTCTGTATAGCCGTCAGTTTTTTGATAATACAATCAATAATTTAAGTGAGAGCATTAAGAATTTGTCGGTGAAGTCTATTAAGGATAAAGCAGATGATAGAAAGATTGATTGGTTGGGTATTGGTTTGTCCGCCTTGGGTCGTCGCCAATTAACTGAAATCTACAGTAAGTTATTGCCACAACTAAACAAGTACAACGATCTTGCGGCTCAAATGGATTCTGATAAGAATGATGCAGGTGCTAAAGCCGATAGTATTGTGCGAGAGTGGGCGAATTTAAAGGATGAGGAAGCTTTAGCAGATGTAATGCACGATTCGACCTTAGCAAAAATTGATCCGACAAAGCCTCATGTCAAGGGAGATAGCATTTCAAAATATAAGCAATTGCGTGATGCCTATAATTCACTATCACCAGAAGCACAGGCAATGTATTTAAAAGCACGGGATGCTTATAAAAAGCACTATGCAGAAGTACATCAGGCAATTAAAGAGCGCATCTTACGTTCTGAATTATCCAATCAGAAAAAAGCTGATTTACTTAAACAGATGGATGACAACTTCTTCGGTCAAATTAAAGGTGTTTATTTTCCTTTAGCTCGTTTTGGTAAATATATCGTGTTGATGCGTAACCAAAATGGTGATGTTGAGAGCGTGAGCCGTGCTGAAACTATGGGAGAAGCACAAAGTCTACGATCAGAATTAATGAAGAAATACCCAGATTTTATCGTTAATGATGTAGAAAAAAGTGCAAAGTTCAATTCTAGCCGTGACAGCGTTGGTCGTGGATTTATGTCCAATCTTTTTGATGAAGTGAGCAATCTAGGATTGGATGCAAAAACACAAGCTGAATTTGAAGATACTCTAAGCCAGCTTTATTTATCTTCTATGCCTGATTTGTCTTGGGCGAAACATGGGATTCACCGTAAGGGTACAGCAGGGTTTAGCCAAGATGCACGACGGGCATTTGCACAGAATATGTTTCACGGTGCTGCTTATCTTGCTAAGTTACGCTATGGCGACCAATTAGCACAGCAGCTTGATGAGATGAAAAAGTATTCTAAAGAGCAATTTAACAAGGGCATTGGGTATGACCAACCGACAGCTCAAAGTGTCATTGATGAAATGGAAGAACGTCATAAAAATTTAATGAATCCAGTGTCATCACCTTTATCAAGTGCTTTAACCAGTCTAGGCTTTATTTATTACCTGGGGTTATCGCCAGCAGCAGCGATGGTCAACTTATCGCAGACAGCATTGGTTGCATATCCGATCATGGGTGCTAAATGGGGTTTTGACAAAGCAGCTAATGAGTTACTGAAAACATCCAATGATTTTAGGAAGGGTGTAGAGTTTCATAAAGTGAAGTGGGAAGGCACGAAAACTGATCTTTATAAGGCTGTTAGTTCTGATATTTCCAAATTTCTAAATAAAGATGAAAAACAGGCTTATGAAGATGCTGTGGCGCGTGGCGTGATTGATGTCACTCAGGCACATGATTTAGCAGGAATTGCACAGGGTGAAGATAGTGGTGTGATGTGGAAGACACGCCCGATTATGCGTGCAGCGAGTGTCATGTTCCATAGTGCTGAAAGATTTAACCGTGAAGTTACTTTTATTGCAGCATATCGTCTAGCGCGTCAATCAGGTGAAAATCACGATTCAGCATTTGATCAAGCTGTAGATGCGACCTACAAAGGACACTTTGATTACAGTTCTGGCAACCGTCCACGTATCATGCAAGGCAACGTTGCCAAGGTTCTTTTACTGTTTAAACAGTTTGGTCAAAACATGCTTTACACATTGGCTCGTCAGACCTATCAGTCCATTAAAGGTGAAACGGAAGCTGAACGAAAAGAAGCTCGTAAATCACTTGGGGCTATTTTGGCAATGCACGCAACTTTTGCTGGTGCGCTTGGGTTGCCTATGGTTGGAATGTTGTTGTCGGTTGCATCTTGGATGGGCGGGGATGACGACGAACCTTGGGATGCGGAAGTGGCACTGCGTAACTATCTTGCTGAAGCATTTAATCCAACCATTTCAAATATGCTGATGAAAGGTGCGCCACGCGGTATTGGTGTGGATATTTCTAGTCGTGTTGGTATTAATAATCTTTTATTACCAGACGTACAAGAAGGGTTAGAAGGTAAAAAATGGTGGGATTCTGCAGCATCAGCAGCTTTGGGGCCTATTGGCGGGATTGGGGCAAATATCGCAAAAGGTGCACAGGAAATTTCAGAAGGGCATAATCTACGTGGAGTGGAAAGTATGCTGCCAGTGTTTCTTAAAAACTTTGCTAAAACCTATCGTTATGCTGATGAGGGTGTCCAAGACAAAACTGGTGTATCTATCATGGATGAAGTTAGTTCAATGGATTTACTTGTCCAAGGTATGGGGTTCTCACCATCTGATGTTCGTACAGCCAGTGAAGGCAAAACAGCAATTTATCAGCTTAACCGAAAGCTTAATGAGCGTCGTAGTCGTTTAATGGCTTTATGGTCACGAGCGAAAATGATGGATGACCAACAAGAGATGGATGAAATTTGGGAACAAATTCAAGGTTTCAATGACAAAAATCCATCACGTCGTATAACTAGAATGAACCTTAATCAAAGTTATCGTAATCGCCAACGTCGTATAGATCGTGCGGAAGATGGCATATATTTGTCACGGAATCGTCAAGATGCACGTGAAGCTGGTTACTTTGCTTTTGGTGAATAATTAGTGATAGAAAAGCCACCTTATGGTGGCTTCTTTAATCTTCTATGTTTTATAACTTAGTTACACTGCATTTGCCCACCAACACCCTGACATATTCCACCAGTAGAAGGGAAATAAGTATCACCTGCACCACGATTATAGCGTGTGCCATCTGAACCCCAACATCCTGCACCATCACAGTTGGTTATTGTGGATGGTTGACGTTGTGGCATAGGTGCAGAGTAAGAGTTATTTGAGTTTGAATAACTATCACCACTTGAAACATTTACACCATTCATTGCTGCTAGGGTTCTTAATTGGTTTGCGGTTAACTGACCATTTTGAGAACCTTTATATGGCGTACTAGCTTCCTGAATAATTTTTTGACGCAATGCTTCATCTTCAGCAGAGCGTGTAGGCTGACGAGGCACAGTATAAGTATTTTGACGAGTGCCCTGATAGTGATTTACATACGTGTCAGGAATGGATGAATTAGAGCGATAAGTTTGTTTAGGTGCTGGTGTACTGGTTGTACCCAACGATCGTAAAGTTTCTATATTCTGTTGCTTAGCACCCTTAGGTGGTGGCTTACTTGAATAGGTAACATTACCTTTTGCATCAACCCATTTGTAAACCCCTGCATATAGATTTACTGGAATACACAGTAAAATAAATGCTGTAATTTTTAATACACTCATGCGCATCTCAAAGATAATAATTATATGAAATTACGATAGATTAATTTTAGAGCAGTATCAACCCCCTGTAAGGTTCGCTAAATAACCACCTTTAAATAAAACTCTACGAAATAAAGTAGAGTTTTATTTCGGGGCAAGTTATGCAAGAAAACACAATTCCATGGATCATCAAAGTTGTGCCTGCCGTAGTGGGGGCTATTCTTGCCCTGGTATTAAGTGGTGATATTGATAAAAACGGAAAAATTCAAATTTCTTTGGGTGTTATAGGCAAGTTTTTATTCAGCGTTTCAGTCAGCCTTTATGGCGGTTCAGCATTTATTGAATATTACGAATTATCAAAATATTCTCACATGGCTCAAGGCTTTGTGATGCTTATGTTTGCAGTTTTTGGATTATTAGGGATTGGTATTCTTTATCAGTCTATTGCATTGATGCATGGTAAACCTTTATCTGAGGTTATTAGTGAGGTCAAAGCTGCCTTTATTTCAATACTTAGTAATGGTAAAGGTGATAAACAATGAGCGCAGATCAATCACAACAAGTTGCTCAGGTATATTCATGGCTTCGTGCTATGTCTGGTGGCAAATTAAGTCAATCTCAGGTTATGGCTGGTGATCAGATTATTGAGAAAAATGGCTTAAATGTTTTTGCAAAACTTATTGGCTTTGAAATACCTAAACCTTTAGTAAATGGACAGCTAGATATTTCTGATAACGGTTATGCAATTATTAGAGATGCTGAGGGGTTTCGTTCAACAGCTTATTTAGATACAGGAGGTGTTTGGACTATTGGCTTTGGTACCATTAAATACCCAAATGGCACATCAGTTAAAAAAGGCGATACTTGCACGAGAAATGAAGCTGAACAATGGCTTAAAAACGATTGTGTATGGGTTGATGCTTGTCTTGATAAAAATGTCAAAGTCAATCTTAATCAAAACCAATTTGATGCATTGGCTTCTTTTGTCTACAACATAGGCGAAACAGCATTTGTAAAAAGCACAATGCTTACTCTTATTAATCAAAACAGTTTGACCTCAGCTGCAAGTCAATTTGATCGTTGGGTGTTTGATAATGGAAAGCGTATCCAAGGCTTAGTCAATCGTCGAGCACGAGAAAAATCATTATTTCTAAAGGTGGCTTAAATGATTGATGCCGTGTTAGGTAAATTTTACAAATACATTATTTTAGGCTTAATGATATTTATCTTTGGCTATGTTTTTTATGCCAATTCTCTTGCTGGAAAATTAGCAAATGCTGAAAAAGTTAAAACTAAAGCAGTAGCTGATGCTATTAAGCCTTATCAAGATGCAATTGATCAGGCTCAAGAGGAAAAAGCCGCCATTATGCAAACATGGTCAGCTAAAATTATAGAGGTAGAACAAAATGCGATTAAAAAAATACAAGATGCGAATGCTGCCGCTCGTAGTGCTGACTTGGCTGCTAGTGGGTTGTCAAAGCAACTCAGTGAAGCCAACAAACGTTTGTCCAGTGCTCCCAAGCAAACCATCATTAACTACACCATTGCCAACTCAGAGCTACTCGAAAGTTGCACAGCAGAATATCGAAGCTTGGCAGAAAAAGCTGATGGACACGTCATTGATGTCAGGCGACTAAATGAAAGTTGGCCAGAACTAAATAAAACCCTCAATTGAGGGTTTTATTTTATTTTTTGATTTGTGGTTGAGGGGGATAGGTGGGTTTCGAAGGAATCAATTTATCTCCCTTAATTACTCTTACCGGTGGTGGTGGTGGTGGTGGTGGAATGTTTTGATTTTGGCTCATCGAATTTCCCTTCAAGTTTGTGACCAACATAAAATAAACTAACAATTAAAGTTAAGACTAAAATCGAGTAGGAGCTGCTTGCAATCTTAGTCAGTTTTGTTTGACGATCTACATTATTTAAATAATATGCTGAAGAGCATTCCGCATATTGTTTTATAAGATATAGATTAAATTGTTCCTTTACATATTCTTCAATTTCTTGCTGACTTGGTGGAGTGGTACTATTAGCTGTGAAATGATCTTTTAAAACTATTCTATATTGTTCCATTTCAATATTAGAATTTACTAATTTATCGTATTTATGTTTTGAAATACCATAAAAATTTATAATAATCGCCACTAAATAGAATAAACAAAATATCCACATGCCAACAACTAACGCAAGTTGGGTTTGTGATAATTTTAATAAAGCATCAAACATTGTGAAATTCGCAGTAACACATGCTGTTATAAATACAGAGAAAATTGCCATTCTAGTATATATTTTTTCTTTCATATCTATTTGAAATAGATAATCAGTTTTGTATAAGTTAAGCCGATCTTCAATATCCATATTTCCTCCTATTAAGCATAAAATTTGTAATAATCATTTTCTGATAAGATTTGAAATATCGACATCAAAATATTTAGTAATATCAAACCATTTTTCTATTTCTTTTTCCCATTTATACACACGTTCATTTTCAATTTTTAATACGTCTAACCCTTTGATGCTAAAGTGAGTCGTATCATTTGGAAGCTGTTCCCAATCAATAGCCCCATTATCATTAAACCAATTTTCCCAAGCATTTTGTATGTATGGGACCACAAAAGACTGTTGCACATCATTCCATGCAAATATGTTCTGTATATTGGATTTTTCTTTATACATATCTTTAACACTTTTAGTCGGGCGGAATGATTTCATAAATCTTTCCAACTGTTCTTTAATAAAAGAAAATTCAGTATTTATAACGTCAGGTGTTTGAACTTGAGAATAAGCTTCCTCTGCATCCGCAATATCAGCAGCTGATACATACCTTTGTTTTAAAGCAAATTTAGAATAATTATCGTCATATTGTTGTCGGGCAAATTGAATAGCTGTCTGATAATCTAAACGTTCACCACGTTTTCTTAGGTTTACATACCGTTTAAGACTATTCCATGATGAATGTAATGTAATTGTTTGAAGTTGCGGTATCGTAAAGCCATCCTCTGCATAGCGTGTTGCAGCTTCATGGCGTAAATCATGGAACCTTAAATCTTCAATTCCATTTAAACGACATGCTCTACGAAAATAATCACTGACCGTCTGTACATTGACAGGCAATAAAAGCTCATCACTATAACCCAGCTCCAGCATTCTTTTTCGAGTAGAAGGTTCGAGTAATTCTTCAATAATGAGGAGGGCATTAGGCTCTAAATGGGCAAACTTATGATTTCCTTTGGATCCATCTGGATTTTTAACGTCTCTGATCTTCCATTGACTATTTTTTTTGTCAAAATCAGCTAAACGCATTTCACATAGTTCACCTTCACGACGACCTGTATAGATCGCAAGCCACATGACCAGGTGCATGGGAATAGCATTGCGAACTCGTTTCCAGCCTTTATAAAAATGATTGGTCAGAATATGAAGTTCTTCTGATGTGATTAAACGATCACGTTCCTTTGATTTAGTAACAATACGAGCTTTTTTTAGACCAATCAGCGAATGTGACAATTCATTTTTTGCATGTGCAACATCTTCACCCCATACAAGTTCAGCATGGTTTAGAACCGATGAAATATGGGATAAATCCTTTAATGCAGTTGCTGGGGCAACTCCATCTATCATTTCAATTGGATTGCCTTTTCGTCGTTCAATGGCAAATGATGAGAAATCTTGTCGTGAAAGGGTATAAGCATCTTTATGGGCAATATCATAATTACAGATATTTTTTAGTGCTGCAGTTTTGGTATCAGCAAATTCGTCACTAATTTCATCTAAATATTGAGTGATGAATTGTTCTAAAGTTTTTGACACAACCTTAGCTTCTGGATTTAGAATAGCAGGATTAACCAGAATCTCTGCTTCAAGTCGCTTAATCCATTCTTTGGCTAATGACTCTTTTGCAAAAGTTCTTGTTTTAATAAATGGTGGTAAGCCTTTACGAGTTATTCGTATTTGAGCTCTGTATCGAGTTTTACCATCTGCTGTAGTTCGTTCTGCAATTGTTCCCATATTTACGCCATAAAGTTGGATTTACGCCACAAGGGTGATTATGGCGCAAATAAGGCGTAAAGAATAGTTAAGAATGATTGAAAATGATGTAAAACCTTTGAGAATATGGGAAAGTGAAAATTGAGTAAAAACAACGTAATTGCAGAATTGTTTGATAAATCAAAGCATTCCCCTATTTTTGTCGCCCCGATGGCAGGCGTTACGGACCGTCCTTTTAGAACGCTGTGCAAATACTTTGGTGCGGGACATGCGGTCAGTGAAATGATGACCGCAGACAAGACACTTCGTATGAGTAAAAAGAGTCTTTATCGGGCTAATTTTGATGGTGAGCTTGCACCAATCTCTGCACAAATCGCAGGTTCTGATCCAGAGCAACTGGCTGAAGCAGCACGTTATCAAGTGGCGAATGGTGCGCAGATTGTTGATATCAATATGGGTTGCCCAGCCAAGAAAGTATGTAACAAACTCGCGGGTTCGGCTTTATTACAAGACGAAGATCTCGTTGCGCGTATTCTCGATGCCGTAGTTTCTGCAGTGGATGTACCAGTCACTTTAAAAACCCGATTAGGTTTTTTAAATGGTCATGAAAATATTTTACGTGTGGCCAAACGTGCCGAAGAATCTGGAATTGCAGCCTTAGCCTTGCATGGTCGTACCCGTGAAGATATGTATTTGAATACTGCACGTTATGAGTTGATTAAGCAGGTTAAAGAATTGATTGATATCCCATTGATTGCCAATGGTGATATTGATAGTCCCGAAAAAGCCAAATATGTGCTGGATTATACGGGTGCAGATGCCATTATGATTGGCCGTGCAGCCCAAGGCCGACCTTGGATATTCCGAGAAATTGCCCATTATTTAAAAACAGGTGAGCATCTTGCTGCGCCTGATATTGCAGAAGTCAAAGCGGTATTATTGGGGCATCTGGCTGAGCTATATGATTTCTATGGTGAATACTCAGGTTGTCGTATTGCCCGTAAGCATATTGCTTGGTATACCAAAGGCTTACGCTCAAGTAACGAGTTTCGTCAGAATATGTATAAAGTTGAAAATACGGCTGATCAAGCCAAAGTGGTGGAATCGTATTTCGATGAATTACTTGATCAAGGTCTACGTATGAGTGATGTGCAAGTTGAACAAGTGAATTTATTGGATATTTAATAATTATTTTAATTGTATTGAAAAGCCTGTAATTCGATCCGAATTACAGGCTTTTTTTATTACGATAAATGAGCCGTGATTTTTTGCAGAATTTGCAAGATCACATCAAACTCACTTTGTAATGGTGTACTTTTACGGGTTACTAAAGCCAATGTGCGACTTGGTGCAGCTTCAATCGCTTTCACATCAATATCTTCATTGAAATGAATCATACTGTTTTTAAGCGCGATCTCAGGTAAAAGGGTAAAGCCTAAATCAGACGATACCATTTCAACCAGCGTTGGTAATGAGCTTGCTTTTAAGCGATGATCATTTTTGCGTTCACCAACAGGGCAGGCACTTAAAGCATGGTCACGTAAGCAATGACCTTCCTCAAGCAGCATTAAACGAGATAGATCCAAATCATCTAGAGAATTTGCATTGGCTGCATTGGTATCTTTCTTGTTATACACAAGGAATAAGTGTTCTTTGGCAATTTCAGCAACTTTTAGACTGCGCGTATCAAACGGAAGCGCAAGTACAATCATGTCTAAATTACCATGTTCCAACTTCTCTACAATTTTCTCACTTTGTGCTTCATGTAAGTGTAGTTGGATTTTTGGCAATTGCTGATGAACTTCATCTAAGAGTTGAGTCAGAATAAAAGGTGCAATGGTTGGAATAATACCGAGATGCAAATCACCTGTTAATGGTTCACTCATCTCTCGGCTTAAACGCATCAGGTCTTGCGCATCGGCAAGCAACACTCGCGCTCGCGCCACTACTTGCTCACCTAATGGGGTTAAACGGACGTTTTGACGATCACGCTCAACTAAGACCCCACCTAATAAACGCTCCAATTCCATGATGCCACCAGACAATGTTGACTGGGTAACAAAGGAACGACGCGCTGCTTCAGTAAAATGTAAAGTTTCTGACAACGTAACTAAATATGATAGCTGTCTTAATGAGGGTAATGCAGCCATAGTGTCCTAGTGTGATGATCTAAAGTGGTGAGTAAACAAACCACTAAGTTGCGGAATGAAATGTGCAGGAATATCATGCCCCATTCCTTGAATTAATTCAAACTTAGCACCAGAAATTGCTTTTGCAACAGCTTTCCCGTGACTTGGTGGTAACAGGCGATCTTTTGATCCGTGTACAACCAATGTCGGCTGAGTAATTGTTTTGTTCAATGGTAACAAAGAACCTGTACATAATATTGCTAAAAATTGTTGAAGTACACCCGCTGGATAAAAACTACGTCGATATAATTTGCGAATGGTTTGAATTGATTCGACTGGATTGACATAACCAGGTGAACCGATAATACGGAAAACATTTAAACTATGATTAATAATTGTTTCTTCATCATGTCCTTCAGGTTTACCCAATAAGCTAAAAAGCTGCTTTGGAAAAGGTGGAGGTAAAAATGGTTGATTATTACTGGTAAAGAGTAAACCTATTTTTTCTACTTTTTCTGGATATTTCGCAGCAACAATCTGTGAAATCATTCCGCCCATTGAGGCACCAATAATATAGGCTTTCTCGATGCCTAGCTGATCAATCAGCATCGCCACATCATCCGCCATATCATATAAGGTATAAGGTGCGCCTTCATTGCGGAGCCCAAACATGAAACGACTCATCAGTTTCATGGTATTGAGTCGTTTGCCTTTATTACGAATTTTAGAAGATAAACCAATATCGCGATTATCAAAGCGAACTACACGGAAACCTTGATCGATTAAGGCTTTACAGAAGAAATCAGGCCAAAACAGCATTTGTGCACCTAGACCCATGATCAATAAGATGGTTGGATGCTCAGGATTTCCGCCCATTTCAACATGTAGTTCAATGCCATTGCCCAAAGTAACTTTGGTTTCCTGCATAAAAGACGCATATGGTGACACGTTAAATTGGAGGGCACTGTTCATGATCTTCGTTCCAAATTGAATTCTTCTTATTGCTTAGAGAGTTTGGAGGAAATTCTTTTCTCAACAAACTCTCGTATTTAAACCTTAAACTTGCGCTGGAATCAAGTCTGGAACCAGCTTGGTGAGTGTTAAACGTTGTTTGCCTGCAGTTGGGCCTAACAGTACAAAACCTCTCAAGGTTCCTTCGCCATCAGCTGCTTTGGCAAGCATACCGTCATCAAACTCTTCTGTTTCCCAGTTCACATCCACATTAAGCGGTGCAGGTAAAACCGTCAATGGCGCAGCAGGTGTTTTTACTGCAACTGGCATAGCAGGGTAGTGTACCGCTGTGCTTTGACCACTAAGTGTTTTTGCTAAAGCACGTGCTTGCTGCATAATTGGCATCACATATGGCAATAAAGTGCCATTCACTTCTGCACAGTCACCAACGGCATAGATATCCGCTTGATTGGTTTCTAAAAGCGTGTTGGTAATAATGCCACGACTGGTTTGAATATCTGCTGCTTTTGCTAAAGAGATATTCGGTTGTAAGCCAATTGCAGAAAGAACAATATCAGCGACCAGTGTTTTACCATTGGCTAAAGTGACTTCGTAGTCTTCACCATTATTAATTTTGGTGACTTTTTCCACGGTGGTGGAGAGTGCAAATTTAATGCCTGCTTGTTCTAAATTGGTCTTAAAGGCTTCAGCGACATGGTTTGGCAATAGACGACCAAGTGGCTGAGGAGCTAAGTCAATTACCGTAACATCATATTGGCTATGCAATAAGTCATTGGCAAATTCACAGCCAATCAGACCCGCACCAAGAATAACCACACGTTTGTCTTTACGTTTTGCAAGGTTTTCACGGAAGATACGATAGTCGACCAATGAGTTCACAACATGGATGTCATCACTGCCATCACCGGCAATCGCTAAGCGGATAGGGTTTGCACCGACAGCCAATACTAACTTTGAATAAGGTTGGGTAATGGTTTTCCCATTTTTTTCTAATGTAAGTTCATGGTTTTCGGCATTGATTGCTTTCACCCATGTGTCTGCATCAATGCGCATATTCAATTGGGTTGCCATCTTTGTCGCATCGCCTAAAGCAATTTGTTCTGGTGCTTTATTCCCTGCAAAGGCATTCGATAATGTTGGTTTTGCATAATTTACCGCATCATCTGCACAGATCATAACCAGTTCTTGTTCAGGACTTAGTTTACGAAACTCTCGCGCTACGGTGTAACCTGCCATGCCCGATCCGATGATAACGATAGGATGCATTCTATTCTCCAATATTTTCTTATTTAAAAACAAACGATAGCAAAAAAAAGACCATGATCATTGTCACGGCCTTCTCGATCTATTTAGATTTCAACCATTTCAAAATCAGCTTTTGAAACGCCGCAATCTGGGCAAGTCCAATCATCTGGGATATCTTCCCATTTGGTCCCTGCTGCAATGCCGTCTTGTGGCCAACCTTCTGCTTCGTCGTAAATCCAACCACAAACGATACATTGATATTTTTTCATGTGACTCTCCAAACTGATAGGTATGTTCAAGTTGCCTTTCAGTAAAACTATTCCGTAATGTCGCTATGATCGCTGCAATAGGAACTAACTTATGCTAATCGGGAGTTAGATTTTTACGCAGAACGACATTTAAGTAAAGTAAATGCAAGAGTTTAATCATTTATTCAAAAAGTGATATGGCAATTCTATCTGAAAGTCTTGTTATTTGAGCAATTACTCTAATTTTTTGTAAAAATATAACGCTTATACAATTAAAAAAAGCCGAAATGTATAAATATAGTGTGTATAAAAAACAAACATTCAGAATCAAGATATGATGATGAAAACAATGATCAAGGAGAATAAAGCATGGAAACCTTATCTTATAATATAAAAATTTATGCGACCCCTGAGAAAGTTTGGGAAGTCTTGTGGACCCCAGAAAGTTATCAGGCATGGACAAAATTCTTTGCCTGCGATTCAACCATGACCACGGATTGGAAAGTGGGTGGTAAAACCTATTTCGGAGATGGTAAAGGCAATGGCATGATCTCTACCATTGAAAGTATTGATGAGCCTAAAGAGATTGTTTTTAAGCATCTTGGGATGATCGAGAACGGCAAGGAGGATCTGGAAAGTGAGACTGTGAAGTCTTGGGCAGGTGCTTTGGAAAAATATATGTTGTTTGATTTTAATGGTGAAACGCAATTGCATGTAGAGGTCGATATTCAACCAGAACATGCAGAATTTATGAATAAAGGCTTTGATCAGGGACTTGCCATGGTCAAGCATTTAGCGGAGAAATAAGCGACAGCCGATCGGTTTTTTAGCGGAAAATTGCTGCGTTATCTCGATTCAAAAATGGATCAATCTTGATTTTTTTGAATTGTCTGGTTGAAACAATACGAAAATGAGTTGTGATCTGCTATTCTATGTCACTTCATTTTTTACTTAATCGAGGCAGAGATGACGCAACAAAACGCTCAATCGACTTCTGAACAAACACTTTCCGAAAACGATTTAATCGCACAGCGTCATGCCAAATTAAAGCAAATCCAAGAGACTGCAAAACAAACGGGTAAGAGCCCGTGGCCAAACACGTTTAAACGTGAACACTATGCAGCTGATTTGCAAGAACAGTTTAAAGATCAAGACAAGGCGCAAATTGAAGGTGCTGAAAAAGTTTATGTAAAAGTTGCTGGTCGTGTGATGTTGAACCGTGGGTCATTTATGGTGATCCAAGATATGACGGGTCGTATTCAACTTTATGTAGATCGTAAAGGTTTGCCAGCTGATATTTTGGAAACGATTAAAAGTTTAGACCTTGGTGATATCATCGCTGCTGAAGGTTATATTGGCCGTTCTGGTAAAGGTGACTTATATGTACACCTTGAAGGTTTTGAATTACTGACCAAATCACTTCGTCCACTTCCAGATAAATTCCATGGTTTAACCGATACAGAAGCTAAATATCGTAAACGTTATTTAGATTTGATCGTAAATGAAGAAACACGTAAAACGTTCGAAATTCGTGCCCAAGTGGTTGCAGGTATTCGTGCATTCTTGACCAATGAGCGCTTCATGGAAGTGGAAACGCCAATGATGCATGTGATTCCGGGTGGCGCATCTGCGAAGCCATTCGTAACGCATCACAATGCTTTGGACATGGAACTGTATTTACGTGTTGCACCGGAACTCTATTTAAAACGCCTTGTGGTGGGTGGTTTTGAGCGTGTGTTTGAAATTAACCGTAACTTCCGTAACGAAGGGGTTTCAACACGCCACAACCCTGAATTCACGATGATCGAGTTCTATCAAGCCTATGCTGATTATAAAGACTTGATGGTATTGACTGAAAACATGCTTGAAAAATTGGCAGTTGATATCTTGGGTTCTACCGATGTGCCTTATGGTGAAGAAGTCTATAGCTTCAAGGGCCCATTCAAGAAAATCTCAATGTTTGATGCAATTCTTGAGAATAATCCAGACTTCACGCCTGAAAATGTGAATGACCGCGAATTCTTGGCGAAATTTACCAAAGACGTTCTAAAAGAGCAGGTGAAGCCTGGTTTTGGTTTAGGCAAATTACAAACCATCGTATTTGAAGAAACCGTAGAAACTAAACTGCGTCAGCCGACGTTCATTACTGAATATCCTGCTGAAACTTCACCACTTGCTCGTCGTAATGATGATAATCCACATATTACCGATCGTTTCGAGTTCTTTATCGGTGGTCGTGAATTGGCAAATGGTTTCTCTGAGTTAAATGACCCAATTGATCAGGCTGAGCGCTTCCAAGCACAGGTTGCAGAAAAAGATGCAGGTGATGATGAAGCAATGCACTACGATGCTGACTTTATCGAAGCATTGGAATATGGCTTGCCACCGACAGCCGGTCAAGGCATCGGTATTGACCGTTTGGTGATGTTGTTTGCCAATGCTGCGAGTATTCGTGACGTGTTGTTATTCCCGCATATGCGCCGTAAAGATTAATTTACCATTTATTCAAAAGCCACTTCCATGAAGTGGCTTTTTATATTCATGGTTAAAAAAATATAATTATTGCATTTGATGATTGAAAAGAGATCGTAAAAAAACGATCATGTGCACATAAATAAATTTGAGAACAGTTTAGACATGTTTCTAAAAAAATCGCTTTATGTCGCATTATTTGCTTCGCTTGCATCTGCAACTTTTGCACAAGGTCTCATCTTAAATGATGCAAATCTACGCACAGATTTAAATTGGCTGAATCAACAAGGCGTTATTCAAATTAGTACGTCAACTTGGCCAATGAGTGGCGATGAAATACAACGTGCTTTATCTCAAGCCAAAGTGAGCAATAATACTCAGCAAAAGGTGGTGAACTCAGTTGTTAATGCAATAAAAGCTGATAATGAAACGGTTAAACTTGGTTTACATGCTGGCTCTGATCTTAAAACTGTCCCTCAAACATTTGGTGACAACCAAAAATCACAATATCAGGTCGCTGCTGAGTTTAATGCAGGTGGTGAAAATTGGGATGCGAAACTTCGTGTGAATGGAGAGAAAGATCCATTGGTTGATAATGGGCATGATGTCAATGTAGAAGGTTCTTATCTTGCTGGTAAGCTTTGGAATCAATGGGTGATCGCAGGTCAGATTCCAACCTATTGGGGACCTGGACATGATGGAAGTTTGATTCGTGGTGATGCAAGCCGCCCCGTTTATGGTGTTACGGTGCAGCGTGCTGTCCAAAATGCATTTGAGAGCAAGTGGTTGTCTTGGATTGGCCCTTGGCAGTATCAGCTATTTGGAGGTCAGTTAGATGATTATACTTCTATTCCAGATGCAAAACTTGTTGGGATGCGTTTGACTGCTCAGCCATTGCCTTATTTGGAGTTGGGTGCTTCACGTGTCATGCAGTGGGGTGGAAAAGGTCGTCCTGAAAGCCTGAGCTCGTTATGGGATGCGATTAAAGGCAATGATAATTTTTATAATGATTACGAAGGTGGAAATCAATTAGCAGGCTTTGATGCGCGTTTATCTTTACAACCATTATTGAATCAACCGATTAGTATCTATAGTCAAATGATTGGTGAGGATGAGGCCGGATATTTACCAGCAAAATGGATGTATCTAGCAGGTGCAGATTTTTCTTCAAGTTATAAGGATATGCCGTATCAGCTCTATGCAGAATGGACGGATACACGTACCAATGGTGAGGTAAAAGGTGTTTCTTATACTCACCATATTTATAAAGAAGGCTATTACCAACATGGTTTTTCTTTAGGCCATGCAATGGGTGGTGATGGTCAAATGTATTCGGTTGGTGGTGATATTCGTTTTGATACAATGAACCGTTTAAATGGGCGTGTAATTTATGCCAAATTGAATCAATCAAATGTGGTTGTTAATACTGCATTTCCAAAAGAAGACAATATAAAAGCGCTTGATTTGACTTGGACACACTATTTGAAGCCAACAATTCCATTAAAAGTGAATGGTTGGGTCAGTGATTCTGATTTGAATGGCAGTGATGGTGGTGTTTCTGTTGGTGTTGAAATTCCATTAGAACGGAAAATGTTCGGTTTCTGATAGGTTTTAAATCTTTGAAAAAAGGAGCCTTTTGGCTTCTTTTTTTATATTTTTTGGTGAGGAATAGATTGTATTGATATTCCATAATCTTATTTTTATATCATAATTTTGCATATTGATATGAAAAAACAAGCTAAAGAACTGGATCTAAATTATTATAATGAATAACCGCTATTGAGTGGTTTTTTGCCACCAGTAAGAATATCTATATCATGAAAAATTGGAGTTGTTATGGCACTCGTTCCTCCACACAGTCTTCAAAGTGGTGGTTTAATCCCACTTATAGATTTTATGGATAGCATGGATAAGGAGGAAATTGTACATGACTGAAAATAGATTAACTCACCTCAAGCAACTTGAGGCAGAAAGTATTCATATTATTCGTGAAGTTGCAGCTGAATTTGAAAACCCTGTGATGCTTTACTCGATTGGTAAAGACTCAGCGGTAATGTTGCATTTGGCACTCAAAGCATTCTATCCAGCGAAACTCCCATTCCCGCTACTGCATGTAGATACGGGCTGGAAGTTTAAAGACATGATTGCTTTCCGTGATAACATGGCAAAAACCCATGGCTTCGATCTGATCGTGCATCAAAATGTAGAAGGTCGTGAGGCGGGGATTAACCCGTTTGATCACGGCAGTTCAAAATATACGGACATCATGAAAACCCAAGGTTTAAAACAAGCCTTGGATAAGTATCAGTTTGATGCTGCTTTTGGTGGTGCACGCCGTGATGAAGAAAAATCTCGTGCCAAAGAGCGTGTGTATTCATTCCGTGATAATAAACATCGTTGGGATCCAAAGAACCAGCGTCCGGAACTTTGGAACCTTTACAACGGTAAAGTGAACAAAGGCGAAAGTATTCGTGTATTCCCATTGTCTAACTGGACTGAGTTAGACATCTGGCAATATATCTATTTGGAAAATATTCAACTCGTTCCTCTCTATTTCTCTGCAGTTCGACCTGTGGTTGAACGTAGTGGTACGTTAATCATGGTCGATGATGAGCGTATGCGCTTAAAAGAAGGTGAAGTTCCACAAATGAAATCGGTACGTTTCCGTACACTTGGTTGTTACCCGTTAACTGGTGCAGTTGAGTCTGAAGCAGATACCTTGCCTGAAATTATCCAAGAAATGCTTTTAGCCACCAGCTCAGAGCGTCAAGGTCGTATGATTGACCATGATGAGGCTGGTTCGATGGAAAAGAAAAAGCAAGAAGGTTATTTCTAATTTCCTTAAGCAAGTCTCTCTTTTTAAAGAGGGATTTAAGGAGATTAAAACCGATTTCTAAAGAATATGTGGAGTTTTGAGCAATGTCTCATCAATCAGATCTTATTAGCCAAGACATCTTGGGATATTTAAAACAGCATGAGCAAAAAGATTTATTACGCTTTTTGACATGCGGTAATGTCGATGATGGTAAAAGTACCTTAATTGGTCGTTTACTTTACGATTCAAAATTGATTTATGAAGATCAATTGCAAGCAGTAACGCGTGACAGTAAGAAAGTGGGTACTACAGGGGATGCACCTGATCTTGCTTTGCTGGTCGATGGTCTACAGGCTGAACGTGAGCAGGGCATTACCATTGATGTGGCTTATCGCTATTTCTCTACAGAAAAGCGTAAGTTCATCATTGCCGATACACCTGGGCATGAACAATACACGCGTAACATGGCAACAGGTGCATCCACTGCCGATCTTGCGATTATCTTGATTGATGCACGTTATGGTGTGCAAACTCAAACTCGTCGCCATTCATTTATCGCAAGCTTACTCGGTATTAAAAATATCGTTGTTGCGATTAACAAGATGGACTTGGTTGAGTTCTCTGAAGCACGTTTCAATGAAATCCAAGTTGAATATGATGCCTTTGTGAGTCAACTTGGTGATCGTCGCCCTGAAAATATTGTGTTCGTCCCTATCTCAGCATTGAATGGCGACAACGTTGTTAATCCATCTGCAAGTACGCCATGGTACAAGGGTCAAACCTTGATGAGCCTACTTGAATCAGTGGAAATTAAACGTGAATCAAATAAACGTGAATTCCGTTTCCCTGTTCAATATGTGAATCGTCCAAACCTCGATTTCCGTGGTTTCGCTGGTACGATTGCGCTTGGTCAAGTGAATGTTGGTGATGAAATTATTGCCTTGCCATCTGGCAAAAAATCAACAGTTAAAGAAATCGTAACTTTTGATGGCAACCTAGAACACGCCGTTGCTGGTCAAGCAGTCACTTTAACGTTAAACGATGAAATTGATATTTCTCGTGGTAACGTTTTGGTTCGTGCAGGCGAGCAACCATTGATTTCACGTAGTGTGCGTGCATCAGTGGTTTGGATGAATGAGCACCCGCTGGTAAAAGGCAAACTGTACAACGTTAAAATTGGTACTCAAACTGTTCCAGCTAAGGTCACTGCAATTAACTTCCGTGTCAATGTGAATACGTTGGAACACACGCAAGTTGAAGAGCTTGAGTTGAATGCAATTGCGGATGTTGTAGTTGAGTTTGATGCGCCAGTGGTCTTCGATCAATATCAAGACAGCCGTTACACCGGTTCATTTATCTTTATTGACCGTCTAAGCAATGTGACTGTCGGTGCTGGTATGGTTGAAGCTGCTGTTGAATGGACAGCACACAGCAATCCTGTGACTGCGGAAGATCGTGCAGCTCGTTTAGGTCAGAAGCCTGCGGTGATTGGTGTTTCTGCATCGTTGATCGAGAAAGCTCAAGCTTTAGAAAGCTTGTTGATCCAGCAGGGTGTAGTTGCGATTGCGAAAGCCAATTTAACTGCTGAGCAAATTGCATTGTTGCGTGAAACAGGTGTTGTAATTATCACTACGATTGTTGAAGGTACAGATACCGAGATTGCTGCTGAAACGGTTGAAGAAGCCGCTGAGAAAGTGGTGGAGTTAGTTCGTCTTTAATCGGCTGAATTGATTTTGGAAACCCGCGAAAGCGGGTTTTTTTATTTGAGTGGGCTAAAAAAAGCTGGAATTGGTTCTGTGGGATATTTACTCATTGTATTCTTTGCAGTTGTAGTTTTGATATTATGTTGTGCAACTTGGTTTAACTGCTTTTCTATACACTAAATAAACACCACTCAAGATTGCTGTAATTCCAACGTAGTCGAAAGTAGAAAGTTGGGTATCAAAAATCATAAAGTCGAGTATCAAAGTCACAAGGGGCACAAGATAGAATAAGCTGGTTGTATTCACCAGATTGCCTGATTGTAATAATTTATAAAAAATCAGTTGGGCAATTACAGAAACAATGATGCCTTGATATAAAACTGGAATCCAAAAGCCCCAATTCATCTCAAAATTAAATGATTGAAATGGGACGATTAAGATCATGAAAATCAAAGAAATTGCATATTGTAGTGGTAAAACGTGCCATGGTTTTTCAGAAATTTTTCTCTGTAGAATCACACCTGCCGTAATACATGTCAGGCACATAATTGAAGCAAGCGTTGCCCATAAAGATAATTTATTGACAAACATATTGTTATAAACCAAACAAATAATTCCAAAAAAACTAAGCAATAACCCTGTGAGCTTAACTTTGGAAAAACTTTTCTCTGTAATAAAAAAGGTCAGAATAGGTTGTAATGCAAGGATGGTGGAAAGGAGCCCTGGTGAAATTCCAAATTCAAGGGATAAAAAATAAAATAGGGTATAACCCGTAATTAAAAAGCAACCCGTCAATATGACATATTTAAAAGAGGTGTTTTGTGGGTAAAAAGGCTGTTTTGAAATCACACAGAAGGATAAAATTAATGCGGTAGCAATCAAAAAACGGAAAAACAGAAAAGGAATTGCAGCACCATGATGAAGTCCCCATTTGGTAAAAATAGCAGCACTTCCCCAGAGCAAAACAAATAGGCCAATATAAAGGAAATTCTCATTCTTAAGTTTGACCATTTTACTTATCCTTTTTAATATCTATATTTTTAGGTCTTTGAATATCAGTTTTATATGATCACTAAACTATGGTTTTCACTCGATGGTTGTAAAAATGCTCTACCATCTAAGACGGATAGAGCAAGTTATTTTAACAAATAATAAAAAGAATATATTTAGAAAATATGATGTGTTTTAAAAACTAAATAGTTTTTTATATCTTTAGGATAATCTTGAATCATCTTTAAGAAATTCGCTTGATCACCCTGATATAAAGCACGGGTTGCCTCTTCATAATTTGGCATATTACCCAACATGGCAGACATAAAGCGGTCGGTGGATTGTTTGGCGAGCATGATATTGCTTTCAGAAGTTGGATCATTCAGCTCTTTATCAATCAACTTCCGAATCACAGCAGATGCACTGGAACTCTGTTGATCTAACCAATCCCAATGTTTTTTCTGTAAGGTAATTTCACGAGAGATGACCCCAAGTTTCGGTCGCCCAACTTTCTTTGTCGGCTCAGGCTCGCTATAACGTTGATGAATTTCTTGTTCAGAACCAGAAAGATCAAGATCAACCTGTCGGCCAGTTTGATCATTGAAAATTAAAATATTTTCAGTTGTCTTGGGCGTAAGTTTAATCTTAATTGCAAGCTCAGTAGGTTGCCCAGTTGCGATGAAGGTACTCCCTGAAAAGGCAGTATAGGTTGTTATTTGAGTATTCATTTTCTTCGGATTGTTTTATACGGGTAAAATAATATTATCAGGGTAAAAATAATTATGCAAATAAATATAGCTTCAAAAGATCTGATTCAGTTGGAGAGCTAGCTAGCTCTCAAATCTGACATAAAAAATGATGCAGATAGAATGCCAATTTTCAATTTTATTCTGCTTTGATATCGCTTTTATGAGACAATACTTTTTTATTTTTGTGTATTAGGACTCCCATGATTGAGCAATCTCCTGAATCTTTAAGCGATATCGAAATTTTAGACATTTTACAGTCTATGAAAAAAGATAAGCTGGATACGGAAGCAAATGAGATTATCCGTAATGGGGGGAAAGCTGGACGTCAAGAAGCACATAAACAAGCTTTGGTTGCACTGAATACAAGCTTTGAAGAAAAGTTTGTAGAAGCGGTTACGCTGGCATTAGGTTTGAATGCCGGTCAGGCGAAGAAAATTCGCTATAAAAAAGATCGTATCCGTATTTTAAAAGTGCGTGGTATTGATTATTTAGCGATTGATGGTGCAGAAACCGCTCAGGTCTTGGCTCAGGTTGCTCAAGCGATTAGCCGTGAAGATGCAATCGTGACAGAAGGTCTACACAATATTTTCCCATTTTGGAAAGAAGGTTGGCCAATGGTTCAGTTTGATAATGCCTATAAAATTTTGGCAGAAGACATTGCTATTCACTATCAAGCGACCTTGGATGAGCTCATCTCCATGTATGGTGGGAATTAAGGAATTATAAACCTCCTGTTCTGATTAATGCGGTTGCCAATAGAAAATAACAAGGATTGTTACTTTTATGAATTTACCACCGACGATTCCTGCAGAAGCTTTAGCCATGCTTCGTGCAGGGCAGCTGATTGATGCAATTAAGATCACGCGAGAAAAAACAGGTTTAGGTCTTAAGGAATCTAAAGATTTAATTGATCAGTATTTGCAGGATCATCCACAAGAACAGGCGCAGATTCAAGAGCAGTTGGTGCAGCGGAGTCGTGGTGGAATAAAAGTCGTTATTTTAATTTTACTGATATTGGCTGCCGTGATCTGGTTTGTTATGAAATAAAAAAAGCCCATATATGGGCTTTTTTTAGCTTTCAAGATTAATCATCTTGGGATACTGGAGATTCACCTTCGAGATTTGGTAAAACTTGGGTTACCAGCAATTGGTCAATTTTATAGTGGTCAATATCGACAACTTCAAATTTGAAACCAGCATATTCAACAGCATCGGCAGGACGTGGGATCTTGCGTAAACGATACATGATAAAGCCTGCAATCGTTTCGTAATTCTCATTTTCAGGGAATTCTTCGATGGTTAATGCGTGTTTTACATCTTCAATTGGTGTACTGCCATCAATCAGCCAAGAATGATTATCGCGTTTGATAATCTGCTTTTCCTCATCCATTGGTGTAACCCAGTCGCCCATAACCGTGATCATAATATCGCTGAGCGTGATAACACCAACAACCAAAGCATACTCGTTGATCACAACAGCAAACTTTTCTTTGGTTGAACGGAAACGATCCAGCAATTCAGACAAGGTTAAAGAGTCTGGAATAATCAGGACATTACGGATGGTTGATTCATTGAGTTGGGTAAAGGATTGATTGTTTAAGATGCGTACCAGAATATCTTTGGCATCGACATAACCAATCACTTGATCAATATGTTCACTGCACACTAAGAATTTTGAATAAGGATGTTCAGCCAGTTTTTGACGAATACTCTGTTCAGGTTCATTCAAGGTGAAATAAACAATATTTTCTCGTGCCGTCATGCTGGATGGGACAGTTCGTTCTTCAAGCTCAAATACATTTTCAATGAAATGATGTTCTTGTTTTTGTAAGACACCAGCTTGTGCACCGGCATTTACAATGGCAGAAATATCATCAAAAGTCATACTATCATCGCGTTTAGTATCAATTTTAAAGATTCTAAAAATTGAATTTGCAATGATATTAATAAACCAAGCCAATGGTCTGCAGATTTTGATAAAGATCGTAATTGGATTGATGACTTTAATGGCTAGTTTTTCTGGGAAAATCATGGCCAAACGTTTTGGCATCAAATCAGCAAATAAGATAAATAGGGAAGTGACTGTTAAAAAAGATAAGCTGAATCCGATGGTATCTGCCCAAGGCCCTGGATAAAGCTCAGTCGCCAAGTTGTGGAAGTAAGGACGCAATGAGGATTCACCGACAATACCCCCCAGGATTGCAACAGCATTCACGCCGACTTGGGTGGATGCAAAAAAGTCTGCTGAGTTTTCTTGTAACTCGATGACTTTATTTGCTCTATCCTCACCGCTTTCAGCAATGAGTTTGAGTTTGAGTTTTCGTGATCCAGCAATCGCGATTTCAGATAAGGATAAAAAGAATGAACATGCGACTAGAAGAACTAGAATCATCATGCTTTGTAAAATATCCATACATCACCTATGTTGATAGGACACAGCCTATAAAGTCGCTTATGCAAATAATTGTTTGTAACGAATTATTTCACTCGCTTATTCTTTAAGAGAATATAAACTATCAATAAGTAAAAGAAATAAAATTTTATTGATATTATTATTAAAACAATCAGCCACACAGAAGATATGGCTGAAATTTCATCTTGTTAATGTGTCTGTTTAGAAAAAGCTATGTGGTAATTGTGAATTGCCATTATTCAACAAATACTCACGATTTTCTTCCTCAATCATTTGACGTGCAACAAATAGAATCAATTGTCTGAGCCAACGATGAGCAGGGTGATGATGCAACAACGGACACCAAGCCATTTTAAGTTCAAATTCTGGAATATAGAACGGAGGGTCCTTTATAACCAGTCGTGGATTTTGGGTTTGTAAGCGTGCCATACGAGTCGGTAAGGTCGCGATTAAATCTACATTTTGTGCCAACAGTGCTGGCATTTGATAATGACGGGTAAATACAGAAATCTTACGGCGTTGACCGATACGCTCTAAAGCTTGATCAATCCAACCTAATCCAGCTTGTTTTTCTGGATTGACACCAAAGCCGACACCCATACCTGTTTTAGATACCCAAATATGCTGTGCATCTAAATAGCTTTTTAAATTGAG
This sequence comes from Acinetobacter sp. 102, assembly GCF_037028485.1. Lineage (NCBI taxonomy): Bacteria > Pseudomonadati > Pseudomonadota > Gammaproteobacteria > Moraxellales > Moraxellaceae > Acinetobacter > Acinetobacter sp. 102. Next base: position 90,076 of record NZ_JAZEZK010000006.1, on the reverse strand, counting down.
ATGAGTCACTGCAGGGTGCTTATCATTTAAAATGCAGCTAAAACTGTCACGCCATACCAAAACCTGATGGAAGCTTTGTGGGATTTCGTTGAAGCGGTTAATGGCTAAGTCAACTTTACCTTGTTCCATATCACGATAGGACACGTCACTTGGAGTTAAGAAATCCAAGACCACATTTGGTGCTTCTGAGCGTAAAGCTTTTACTAAACGTGGAACCAAAGTCGCTTCGGCATAATCGGATGTCATAATCCGGAATACACGATTACTGGTATAAGGACGGAATTCAGTACGCGGTTCAAGGATCATTGACAGATCAGCTAGTGCATCTCGAATACGTGGCTGTAATTCTAGTGCACGTTCTGTTGGTGTCATGCCCTCAGAAGAACGAATGAGTAGGGGGTCGTTAAATAAATTACGTAAACGACGCAGAATATTACTCATCGCAGGCTGGGTGACACCCAATTGCTCTGCTGCGCGGGTGACATTTTTTTCACGAAGAAGTACGTCAAGATAAATTAATAAATTGAGATCGACGCGCTCCAGATTCATAAAAAAAATACCGAAAATAAAATCCTTGAATTGCCTTGAATTATGACATATCCAAAGGGATTTGTGTAACTTAATCCTACATAAAAGCAACAGCCTCAATGCTTATGCTTCAACTTGGCACATTCTGTCGATTTATTTAATTTTGACGGCTTTTTATGCTGTGGTTTTGTATTCAAATTGAAGGAAAATACACAGAAAAATTGTCATTTTCTGTAGTTTTAATAACCCAATTTTAGTTTTTTTTGAACTGATGAGTCTAGAAAATTGGGCCGAAATTTGATGGTTGGTTCAAGTTGTGTATATTGTAAAAGTAATAAAAACAAATATTTATTATGTATTTTTTGTATTTTTGAAAAATGTTTATACATATATTTTTTTAGAAAATACTGAAGATTAAGCCAGAATATTGGATAAAACACTTGCCAAAGACTAAGCTGTGATACATGTTGATGAGGTGCTTTAAATCTAGACTAATTAAAATCAGGATTTATTAGCGATCATTCGATGCCAATCCGCAAAAGGAATATATCATGTCTACATATCAAACAGCGATTGATGCAATCCGCGAACTAAAAGCAAAATTCGGCGACACTTGGCGCGATATTAGCCCAGAAGATGCTGCGCGTATGCAAATGCAAAACCAATTCAAAACTGGTTTAGATATTGCTAAATATACAGCTGCGATTATGCGTCGTGATATGGCTGCTTATGATGCTGATTCTAGCAAATATACTCAATCATTAGGTTGCTGGCACGGTTTTATCGCGCAACAAAAAATGATTGCGAACAAAAAATACTTCGGTACAACTGAACGTCGCTATATCTACCTTTCTGGTTGGATGGTTGCTGCACTTCGTTCAGAATTTGGTCCACTTCCTGACCAATCTATGCATGAAAAAACTTCTGTACCTGCTTTGATCGAAGAAATCTACACTTTCTTACGTCAAGCTGATGCGAAAGAACTTAACGATTTATTCCGTGCGCTTAAAAAAGCAAACGAAGCTGGTGATTCTGCTAAAGCTGCTGAAATCACTGCTCAAATCGACGGTTTCCAAACTCACATTGTACCAATTATTGCGGACATCGACGCTGGTTTCGGTAACGAAGAAGCGACTTACTTACTTGCACGTAAGATGATCGAAGCGGGTGCTTGTGCACTTCAAATCGAAAACCAAGTATCTGATGCGAAACAATGTGGTCACCAAGCTGGTAAAGTAACTGTTCCACATGAAGACTTCATCTCTAAAATCCATGCATTACGTTATGCATTCTTAGAAATGGGTCTTGATGACGGTATCATCGTTGCGCGTACTGACTCTGAAGGCGCTGACTTGACTCAAAAAATCCCAGTGGTTAAAGAGCCAGGCGACATCGCTTCTCAATACATCAGCTATTTAGATACAACTGAAATTGACATTGCTGATGCTCAAGAAGATGAAATCTTGATCAAACGTAATGGTAAATTACACCGTCCTAAGCGTTTAGCTTCTGGTTTGTATCAGTTCCGTGCTGACACTCAAATTGACCGTGTTGTACTTGACTGTGTATCTAGCCTTCAAAATGGTGCTGACCTTCTTTGGATCGAAACTGCGACTCCAAACGTAGAAGAAATCGCTCACATGGTTAACCGTGTACGTGAAACTGTTCCAAATGCGAAGCTTGTTTATAACAACAGCCCATCGTTCAACTGGACTTTAAACTTCCGTCAACAAGCTTACGACCGTTGGGTTGCTGAAGGTAAAGACGTTTCTGCTTACGACCGTGCTAAATTAATGAGCGCTGAGTACGATGCTACTGAATTAGCTGCTGATGCAGACGCTAAGATCCGTACATTCCAAGCAGATGCTGCTCGTGAAGCGGGTGTATTCCATCACTTGATCACACTTCCGACTTACCACACTGCTGCGCTTTCTACTCATGAGCTTGCACAAGGTTACTTCGGTTCTGAAGGTATGTTGGCTTATGTTGCTGGCGTACAACGTAAAGAAATCCGTGGTGGTATCGCTTGTGTTAAACACCAAGCAATGGCGGGTTCTGACATCGGTGATGATCACAAAGAAATCTTCTCTGGTGACAACGCTCTTAAAGCACACGATGATGCTAAAAACACAATGAACCAATTCGCTGCTCACTAAGCACTGAACTGATTCAAAAGAAAACCCTGCAAAAGCAGGGTTTTTTTATTGCTTTAAAATAAATATTTAAGACTGATTCTTTGTTTCAAGAAAACTCATTATGGCCTTTCTAATTATTAGTGATGAGACGCTTTCTATTGAAAGAATTTAAGGTCTATTTTTATTAATCTAAGGACGATGTAAAAGAGACTTTATTTAAAAAGAGCAACTGAATTGAATGGCTGAGTTGAATGATTCCATCAAAATATAAGCATAAAAAAACTGCTCATAATGAGCAGTTTTTTTAGTTTGGGAAATAATAAATTATTTCTCAACACCCGCTGGTTGGCCTGCAAGTTTTGCATTTGCATAGTCCCAGTTTACTAGGCTTTCTAAGAAAGTTGCGATGTACTTAGGACGTAAGTTACGGAAGTCGATGTAGTAAGCGTGTTCCCATACGTCGATGGTTAATACTGCAACTTGGCCATGAGCAAGTGGAGTGTCTGCATTGGCAGTTTTAGTAATCGATAATTTACCGTTTACTTCATCAGCAACTAACCAAGCCCAACCTGAACCGAATTGAGTTGTTGCAGCAGCAGTAAATTCCTCTGCAAACTTTTCGTAGCTACCAAAAGCTTCTTCAATTTTCGCTGCAATCGCGCCTGTAGGTTTACCACCACCATTTGGCTTCATGCTGTTCCAGTAGAACGTGTGGTTCCATACTTGCGCAGCATTGTTAAAGATACCCGCTTTAGATGCATCACCAGCAGACGCTTTGATGATTTCTTCTAAAGTTTTGCCTTCAAGGTCAGTACCTTTAATTAGGTTGTTTAAGTTAACAACATAAGTATTGTGGTGTTTGTCGTGATGGTATTCTAAAGTTTCGCGAGTGATGTGTGGCGCTAAATCATCATAGCCATATGGAAGTGCAGGTAAAGTAATGGTTGTCATGTTTCATTCCTTGCAAATTTGCTGGGTTTTACATTAAGTGCCTTTATTGTAAATGATTCTATAGACAATAGGGCAGTCTTTTAATACACAAAATATGCAAAAAATTTCGTTATGAGACATATACGATACAACAATGATTAGAGTTTTTAGCTCGCTTGGTGAACGTTGCAAAAAAACTCTAACTCATTTTAAGAGATGCTGATTTAACTTGGACTGCTATGAAAATTACTGAGTTTTGGCTTGTAATGCATCGTGATAACGACGATTGACTTCATTCCAATCCACGACATTATAAAATGCAGCAATATATTCAGGGCGGCGGTTTTGGTATTTTAAGTAGTAGGCATGTTCCCATACATCCAAACCTAAAATAGGCGTATTGCCATGCATTAAGGGTGAGTCTTGATTGCCGCTACTTTCGACCACTAATTTGTGTTTAGGTGTCACACTCAGCCATGCCCAGCCACTGCCAAAACGACTGATTGCCGCTTTGGTAAATGCATCTTTAAAAGCATCGAAACCACCCAGCTGTTGATCAATTGCTTCTGCAACAGGCCCTGTTGGTTGTCCGCCGCCTTGTGGGCTCATGACCGTCCAAAAAAGTGAATGATTGGCGTGTCCGCCACCATTGTTAATCACCATATTTTTAAGACCAGCAGGGACGTCATTCACTCTGGTAACCAATTCTTCTACGGGGAGTTTTTCCCATTCTGTCCCTTCAATTGCACCATTAATATTATTGATGTAGGTCTGATGGTGTTTGCTATGGTGAATTTCCATTGTTTTGGTATCAATATTGGGTTCAAGTGCATCGTAAGCATAAGGAAGTGCCGGTAAAGAATAAGCCATGTGTTTGATTCCTTTTAATCAAAATGATTTTTTTGGCATAAATTAAAGCGTCTTCATTATTTATTTAAAAGCAAATGAGAATCAATATCTTTTAATTTGCTTTTATCTATATAAAAAGGGATAAAGAATAAATTTTATTTATCATTGGTTTTTGTTGGGTATTGAATTGACTTGCCAATGAAAGAAAGGGGATGTGTCTGAGTTAGGCTTGATAAGCCCAAAGGAAAGGTAAAGATGTCGCAATGCTGGTGGTGCTAGCGCAAATCTTAAGTTGAAAATGGATTCAATTAAAAATTATGAAGAGAAGGAGTGCAAATAATTCCACTCCTTCAAATGGTTGACTCGAACTAGATCGGATTGTTGAGTTCAAAATACTCAGTTTCGATTGAAAACTGTTTGGCAATGGCTTGTGCTAAACGCTGTACTCCATAACGTTCAGTAGCATGATGGCCACATGCGAAATAATGTACGCCGAGTTCTTTTGCTTCATAGAATGTACGTTCGCTGACTTCACCAGAAATATAAGCATCACAATCTGCTTGAGCTGCCTTGGCAATAAAATCTTGTGCACCGCCTGTGCAGAAGCCAACTTTTTTGATTAGCGTTTTATCGCTTGGCAAATGAATCACATTAAAGTCAAAAATGCTCTGTAATTTCGCCTTAAATTGTTCTGGACTTAGTGGATTGTCTAAATAGGCAATGTTGCCAATTGGATGCTTTTCACTTGGATCCAAAGCTTCTAAATCTTTTAGACCGATCAAATCGGCAATGGCGATGTTATTGCCCAAAGTTGGATGTGCATCCAAAGGCAGGTGATACGCGATCAGGGAAATATTATTTTGAATCAGTTTCTTAATACGATTGCCGCGCATGCCTGTAATTGGGTAGGGTTCACCTTTCCAGAAATAACCATGATGGACCAGTAATGCATCGGCTTGTTGTGCAATCGCGGCATCAATTGCATCTTCAGACGCAGTGACGGCACACACAATTTTATTGACTTCAAGCTTGCCTTCAATTTGTAAGCCGTTTGGTGCATAGTCTTTAAATTCGTTGGCCTTTAAAGTTTGATTACACCATTGCACAATTTCATGCAAATTTGCCATGCGATTCCTCAAATGATTTACATCTTTTCTCAGCAACAATAAGAACATATTTTCAAATGTAACTAAAGCTAGACAAAACTTTTTTAACTTTTGCATTGATTTTAAGCAATTTACTTTACAATGGTGGAAACTTCCAGTTCTTCAATAAATTACGTTCATCACATAATTTCGCCTAGAGGATTATAGACGTGCGCCGTGCATTTACATGGTTACCTTGGGTATTACTCATTCTTGTTATATTTAGTTTTCTGGCTTGGCAGAAATCACATCAACCGAAGCCGACGGTGGCTGCTGATGGCGTCAAAATGCCAGCAGAAAAGGTTGAGCCACTGATTGATACCACGCGTACAGGTGGGGTGGTTTCGTATAGTGCTGCGGTCAAAGTGGCGGCACCTGCTGTGGTGAATATCTTTACCACACAGAAAGTGAAACAGATGAATCATCCATTATTGAATGATCCTGTGTTTCGTGAGTTTTTTGGCAATCAAATGCCACAACAACCTCAAAACGAAAACAGTTTGGGTTCAGGCGTAATTGTACGTGCGGATGGTTATATTTTAACGAATAATCATGTGATTGCGCAGGCTGAGCATATTGTCGTGGCTTTACAAGATGGGCGCCGTGCTGAAGCGACCGTGGTTGGCACTGATCCGGACACCGATTTGGCGGTAATCAAAATTGAATTGGATAAATTACCGGTGTTGCCATTTAAATTAAGTGGTAATGAAGTGGGTGATGTTGTGCTCGCGATTGGTAACCCATTTGGTGTCGGTCAAACTGTGACTCAAGGGATTATCTCTGCAACTGGGCGTTCTGACTTGGGTATTAATACCTATGAAGACTTTATTCAAACCGATGCTGCAATTAACCCAGGTAACTCGGGCGGTGCATTGATTGATGTTGCGGGTAATTTGATTGGGGTCAATACGGCGATCTTCTCGCAATCGGGTGGTTCACTCGGGATTGGTTTTGCGATACCTGCCAAAGTGTGTCAGCAAGTTCTTAATTCAATCTTGAAAGATGGGCGTGTGGTACGCGGTTGGTTAGGAATTAGCTTAATTCCAAATAACATTGATGAAGATGTTTTGACTGCTAAACCAGTTGGTGTCACTGTTGCAGATGTATTACGTGGCGGACCATCTGATTCTGCAGGGATTAAGCGTGGCGATAAGATTATTCAAGTGAATAATGAGCAAATTTCATCTGCATCACACTTGATCAATTATGTTGCGTTACAAGCACCAGAAAGTTTAATTGATGTGGTGATTGAGCGTGAAGGCAAACAACAAACTTTGCAGGTTAAAGTTGGAGAGCGTAAAGTGCAACAAAATGCACAATCGCAATATATTCCATTGCCTAAGCGTCAACAACAGTAGGGTCGCTTAGATGATAAATAAGGGCTGCCAATGAGCAGCCTTTATTTATTTGAAGTCATAAAAAAAAGCGTGTTGATCGACTGATCAACACGCTTTTTGCATTTTATCGACGTTTTTATTTTTCATTAAAGCATCGAAATTTGATGGTTTGATGACAGCGCTTTGATGTTTATATGACAAAGATTAAATATGTGCTATTTGCCTTAATGTGCACAAAATGCTTGATTGAAGTACTCAAATAAATCAGGGGTTTGAAACCAGACCAAGATCGAAAGACTCATCAAGCACAGAAGCGTGACAAACAATAGCAACTTAAAATGACGTTCTATATTAGTCATGAATCACAGCCTCTTCATTCACGAAAAGATGGATGACAACACCAAAAGCACTCAGCACTAAACAGGCGAGCCAGATCATATTGTAGTTGCCTGCGATATCATGATTGACCCCACCGAGCCAGCCACCAAAGAATGAGCCGATTTGATGGGTAAAGAACACAATACCACTGAGCATGGATAAATATTTGACCCCAAACATATTGGCCACAATCCCGTTGGTGAGCGGAACAGTGGAAAGCCAGAGTAGTCCCATAATGATCCCAAAACTATAAACGGTCAATGTGCTCAGTGGGAGCAAGAGAAAAGCAATAATGGCAATGCCGCGCAAACCATAAAGCAGCATGAGTAGCCTAGGTTTTGAATAGCGATCACCTAACCAGCCAGCACCATAGGTTCCCACAATATTAAATAGTCCGACCAGTGCCAAGAATATCGTACCTGTTGTGGCATCAAAGCCATGATCTATTAAATAACCAGGTAGGTGTACGCCTAGAAATACCACTTGGAAACCACAGACCAGAAAGCCGAGCGATAACCACCAAAAAGGTTTGTGTTTTCTTGCGATGTGTAAAACCTGTTTAAAGCTTAAGTTGGGCTGATTCAGCGCTTTAGGTGCTGTAGATGAAGGGGATTTCAATAACCAAGCCAGTGGGACAATGAATGCAATAGCAAAGGCACTTACCAGTAAAGCAGAAGACCAACCGATGGTTTTAAGGAGTAACAAGGTTGAAGGCAGCATAATAAACTGCCCAAATGAACCCGCAGCACTGGCAATCCCCATGACCATACTGCGTTTCTCTGGTGGCGCAGCGCGACCAACCGCAGAAAGCAATACGGTAAAAGAGGTCGCAGATAAGGCGAGTCCAATCACGAGTCCTAAGCTGAGGTTAAGTAATAGCCCCGTAGAGCTAAATGCCATAAGGACTAAGCCAATAGCATAGAGTATACCCCCCGCCATCACGACTTTTTTAGTACCGTACTTGTCAGCAATCGCACCGGTAAAGGGTTGTGCAGCCCCCCAGATCAGGTTTTGCATGGCAATCGCAAAACTAAAAATATGATGACCCCAACCAAAACTATCACTCATGGGTACCAGATATAAACCAAAGCCATGGCGTACACCCAATGAAAGGGCAAGAATCAGCGCACTTCCGATCAGCATATAGACCAATTGTTTGGAAAATTGAGGGTTTGACATTGTTGTTGTAATCTTGGAATAAGTGAAAAGTATTCTAAAATACTTCTCGCCATATTTCGATTCCCTGCAAAAATTATTGTGACAAGATGCAACGTCATCAAAACAGTCAACTGTAAGTTGACCGTTTTGTTTCAAATGGCAGGATATAATTTAGAACTTGAGTTCCAAGCCTAATCCGACGACAGGTTGTTTGTCTTTTTTATCTGCTTGTTCAAGCGTTAAATAACCTACATAGCCATAGCTTTTCACCTGCTTATTAAAGGCATAATCAGCCCCAGCCATGATTTGTTTGGCTTTAAAATCAGCTGTGGTGTTTTTAAAGCGAGTATCATTCTGGCTATATTGTGCTTTGAGTATCCATTTTTTTGCATTTGGAAGAATATATTCGGCACCCACTAACCAACCTTGAGCATCATCAATATTATTGGCTTTTGTAGCCCATTTTATCGCTTCAGCTGGGTCTGCATAGCTGGTTTGTTCTACTTTGGAGCGTTGATACAAGCTTTTAATCGCCAAACCATCAATCGGATTTAAACGCCCGATGGCACGTATGGTATTTGCTGCGGCAAAAGCTTGTGTGTCGGCTGTGTATGCCTGTCCTGTGGCAACATTGAGAAAGCCACGCCCTGCAAAGGTACTCGGAATGGCTTTGTCATAGCCAAGACCTGCCACAAAAAATGGATGTTCATAGACCAGACTGGCAGACCACGCATCACCTAAACCACGACCTGCGACTTTTGCACCGCCACTGGATGTTTTAATGCCAGATGATTCTCCCGTGGCGAGCAGAGCATTGAGTTTAACCACGCCTTCAGAGAGATGGATAACTGGCGATTCATAGAGAACGACGTTATCGATACGGTTTTCTCCAGTCAGAATCCCACCAATATCCGCTTTATTTGCCACATAATTATTGAAAATATCAGCTGTACTTGAGAGCTGTTTGACAGGCGTATCATGTTTACCCACTTTGATGGTGCCGAGTTGACTATCCTTTAATCCGACAAAGCGGTTTCGTTGCGTCCAGTCTGTTCCATCGCCGTCAGCACTTAATCCCCATTCAATTGCATAGACCGCACTTAGGCGTTCAGTTAGTTTCTCATCTCCTTTAATACCAAGATAGGAACTATTAGAGCTCACTTCCCAGACATCTTTATCAGAACTATGGGCATTTTTTTCTGGCAAGTAATCGATACTTGCATCAATTTCCCCATAAAGTGTAGGTGCTGCAAAAGTAGTAGTGGTTAAGCATCCAAGCATGGCAAAGCCAAGAAGATTCAATTTCATATTGAGACCCCTGAAAAATGGTGTTGAAGTATTTAATTTGAAAATCGTGTGGGATGGTTTATCCCACACAAAATGTATGGTGATTAAGCGAGAGAGTTACGTTCTAATACAGCTTGCTCGAACAATTGTTGTTCTTTGGCTTTATGCTCGACCGAGAAGCGAATGAGGATGACACTGAATGCGGCTACGGTCACCAAAGCACCTAAAATCATCAGGCAGGTTTGTACGTCGAGTAAACCTTTGAGTAAGAAGCCTGCAGCAACAGCACCGACATTACCGCCTGCACCGATGATACCAGCAACACCACCTAGAGCATTGCGATCAATAAATGGCACAAGCGCGTAAGTTGCACCACAAGACATATGGGTAAACAAGGCAAAAACGGTCATGCTGATAATTGCAAGTGCTACGGTATTCATCTGAGAAAAAAGTATGAGGAATAAGCCTTCACATAGGATCATGATAAACAATACTTTTGTTCGGCCATCTAAACCTTTTGATATTGCAACCTTATCTGAAAGATAACCTCCCAGTGCACGGGCAAATAGGGCAAGCAGACCGAAAATACCCGCAGTCAAACCTGCTTCTTTGAGCCCCATATTGAAGTGATCGACATAGTACATCGCAGCAATGTTATGAATGAAAATTTCAATACCAAAGCAAGCAGCATAAGAGACAAATAGAATCCAAACACGGTAATTACGGGCTGCTTGCATCAGAATCGCAACACCGCCTTTTTTGCCAGCACCAACTTCGATACCTTGCTCACGGAGCTCTTTAAAGTTTCCTTGAGGGCAATCTTGAGTAAGTTTCCAATACAGGACACCCACGATTAGCATCATGATGCCAGGTACAAGTAACGCAATTCTCCATCCCATCGCTTGTTCTACACCGAACATAACGATAGCACCCAGAATCAAAGGCATGATGGCTTGGGTTGCGCCGCCACCTGCATTACCCCAACCTGCAGAAGCAGCATTGGCCGTACCCACCACATTGGGTGCAAACATCACACTGGTATGGTATTGGGTAATCACAAAGCTCGCGCCAATTGCACCAATCAATAAGCGAAAGAATAAGAAGGATTCATAGGTATTTGCAGCAGCAACACCAAAAACAGGAATACTACCAAGCAGTAAAAGAGCAGTGTAGGTCTTACGTGGACCGTATTTATCACAGAGTGGGCCAACGATGAGTCGAATTAAAATGGTAATCGCAACTGCTGCAATATTGATATTGGCGATTTGGTCTTTGGTTAAATTGAACTCGCCTTTGATGACTGGCATGAGGGGAGCACAGGCAAACCACGCGAAGAAACACACGAAGAATGCCAACCATGTCATATGGAACGCACGCATAGCAGGTGTAGAAAAGCTAAATAATTTTATTTCGGTGGCTTTTTTTGCATCAATATTCATTGGTGAAGACATAACTTTCTCCTGAACTGCACGTCATTTATTTTGCTTAGGCATTACGCTGATTAAGCAAATCGAACAGAACGGACGTCGTTGGCCGTCATCAAATATGTTTATGAATCGTCGTTGATTCAATGTGTTTGATATATAGCAAGTGCCGTGCCAGAAAAATAAATTAACCAAATGAACAATTTAAAATGTTAATCATCAAGGTATTTATAAGGGAATTAAGTGAACCAAGAATATTGGTATAAATGTGGGGTAGTAGATAGAAGGTGTCTATGTTAGACAATCTCCTGAAAATTGCGTTCTCGTGGTGCGTGATTTTTGATCATGCTGCTTTGAAAGATTGCATAATAAAAAAGCAGCGAGTGCTGCTTTTTTATTTGGTAGAATTTAGAAACGGTAACCGACACCGACATAGGTAATCAATGGATCAATATCAATTTTAGTATTTGCTTTGATGAGTTCTTTACCTGTGTTGCGGTCAGTCACAGAGATTTTAGCCTCATTATTCATTTTGGAATAAGAAACAGAACCGACAGCAAACCAGTTTGGATTAAAATCATAGGTTGCACCTACAGTCACAATCGGGGCAAAGGTGTCCGTTGCTTTGAGTTTAACTACAGGGTCTGCTGAGGATGTTTTACCATCTAAGGCTGCACCTGCTTTTCCATCATGAATATTTTGAATCATATGACCTGCTTTGATTAAATCTGACTCGATCCCTGAGTTGATTTTTAAATCATTAAAATAAGCATACATGACGCCTGCGCCAACATAGGGACGGAACTTATTCACCCCAGATTTACCAAACTGGTAATGTAGTTCTACAGCGGGTAACCAAGCACGTGCAGTTGCAGCTTTGTCACCTTGGGTTAGATCAGTAATATGAATATCTTGTTTTAAACCAATTGTTCCTAAAGCGGTCTCTGCCTGACCTGTTAAGGGTGCATAGATATCGCCTTTACCTTTGATATCAACTTTCGGTGGAATACCAGCCTTAACCTCTAAAGAGATGTTATCGGTAAAATGGTAATTAGCCATAATACCAACAGTATCGACATTATCAGCTTCTAAGCCTGTTCCTTGGCTTTGCCAGTTAGATAGATCGTTGACGGTTGCAGTGCCTGTTAATAGGCCTGGTACTGGGTCAAGGGGTTGTATTTTAATGGCATCATAAAGAAGCTTATTGGAGTCTCGGTCTGCTGCTGCAAGTACAGCTTGTTTAGAGACATCTCCAACTTTGGCTTTAGTACCCTCAGCAACACTCGTGTTGATATTGACTGGATTTGCAGATCCTTGCGGCATGGCATGTAACCAGCCTGCGGAAACAGAAAAACGTTTAAACCCATCTCCATCTTTCAGACTGAAATAAGGTGAGTCTGCGAAAGTAAGTGTAGGTAGGGCACATACACCTGTAATCAGGCAAGCGAATGATTTCTTCATCATTGTGGGACTCCATGTCCAAAAAGTTTGTTAGGATTTTTCTTGCGCCCACCATAACGCTATTTTTAAATAGGCTTTGTTTAGTTAAATTTTATAATTGTTATGCTTATGAATTTTTTTGTTTGATTTAAATAAATTGATGAAGAAAATGTGGATGCGTAAAAAAAGCCACCGGAGTGACTTTTTAAAAATAATTCAAAGGGAATGAATTACATAAAGCGAGACAGATCTTCTTCAGGTCGAGCAGTGAGTACTTCGATCCCTGTTTGTGTTACCAAAATCGTATGTTCATATTGAGCAGATAACTTGTGATCTTTTGTGACAACCGTCCACTTATCACCTAAAAGTTTGGTTTGCCAAACACCTGCGTTGACCATTGGTTCGATGGTAAAGGTCATGCCAGCCTCTAGACGCATACCCGTACCTTTTTGGCCATAGTGTAAAACTTGTGGTTCGTCGTGGAAAACATTGCCGATACCATGGCCACAATATTCACGGACAACGCTGAAACGTTCAGATTCAACATATTGCTGAATGGCATAGCCCACATCACCTAGATATGAACCATCTTTAACAGTTGCCATACCACGATACATCGCTTCCTGTGCCACTGAACATAAACGATTAGCAAGAATAGATGTTTCACCACCCACGATGTACATCATGTTGGTATCACCGTGATAACCATCTTTAATCACTGTTACATCAATATTAAGAATATCACCGTTCTTTAATGTTTTATTTTCAGAAGGGATGCCGTGACAAACTACATGGTTAACCGAAGTACAAATAGAATGTTGAAAAGCAGGGCGGCCAGGTGCAGCACCGTAACCTACACAGGCAGGAATCGCGTGTTGAACATTTTCAATATGATTGCGACAGATTGTATCGAGTTCTAGTGTGCTCACACCCGCTTTAATATGCGGTTTAATCATGTCTAGAACTTCAGCCGCCAATTTCCCTGCAACACGCATCTTTTCAATTTCTTCAGGTGTTTTGATTAATCGGCGTGGGGCTGTATAAGTTGTATTCATGATCTCTAAAAACTTTTGGTAATTTGCAAGTGTCTATGGTATAAATAGCCGCCTATTTTATCAAATGCTTTTCGTGAATATATTTTACGAAAATATCTGATAACAATAGTCGTAAAAAATCCGCACATATATCGACACATTACTCTGGGTGCCTAGCAATAGGTGGAGAATGCGGATATATGGAGGCCTAACCCAAACTTTAAGGTAAAGAAAATGGCAGATTACAACGTAAGCATGCGCGACCTTCTTCAAGCAGGCGCACACTTTGGTCACCAAACTCGTTTCTGGAACCCAAAAATGCGTCAATACATTTTTGGCGCGCGTAACAAAATTCACATCATCAACCTTGAGCACACTGTTCCTGCGTTAAATGATGCTTTGAACTTTGTTAACAATCTTGCAAGCAAAAAGAACAAAGTATTGTTCGTTGGTACTAAACGTGCTGCTTCTAACATCATCCGTGAACAAGCTCAACGCGCTGGTCAACCATATGTAGATCACCGTTGGTTAGGTGGTATGTTGACGAACTGGAAAACACTTCGCCAATCTATCAACCGTTTAAAAGACCTTCAAACTCAATCTCAAGACGGTACTTTTGCTAAGCTTACTAAACGTGAAGCTTTAGAGCGTACTCGTGAGATGGAAAAACTTGAACGTGCTTTAGGCGGCGTTAAGAACATGGGTGGTTTACCTGACGCATTATTTGTAATCGACGTTGATCACGAAGCGATTGCAATCAAAGAAGCGAAAAACTTAGGTATTCCTGTAATCGGTATCGTTGATACAAACTCTAACCCAGACAACGTTGATTACGTTATTCCGGGTAACGACGATGCGATTCGTGCAGTAACTTTGTATGCTTCAGCTATGGCTGATGCGATTCTTGCTGGTAAAGAATACGCTCAATCACAAGCTAATGCACAAGCAAAAGGCGACGATGCTGCGAAAGACGCATCTGAGGCTTAATGCGTTTTGACGCAAGCTTGTCATTTTTGCGACATGTAATGGTGGCAAATTAAAGCGTCGAGAGTGCAAACGGCCCAGAGTTTCTTTGGGCCGTTTTTGTTGAACAGATTTATTTTCTACCGATTTTAGGAGATCAACATGACTGCAGTTACTGCGAGCATGGTAAAAGAATTACGTGACCGTACTGGTCTTGCAATGATGGAATGCAAAAAAGCATTAACAGAAGCAGGCGGTGACATCGAACTTGCGATTGATAACCTTCGTAAATCAGGTCAAGCAAAAGCTGCTAAAAAAGCAGGTAACATTGCTGCTGATGGCGCGATCACTATTATTCAAAACGGTAACAAAGCAATTCTTGTTGAAGTTAACTGTCAAACTGACTTCGTTGCTAAAGACGAAAACTTCAAAAACTTCTCTGATAAAGTTGCTGCTGCTGCACTTGCTGCAAACGAAACTGATGCTGCGAAAATTGCTGAACTTAAGCTTGAAGACGGCGCGACTGTAGAAGAAGCTCGTGTTGCACTTGTTCAAAAAATCGGTGAGAACATTCAAGTTCGTCGTGCTCAAATCGTTGAAGGCGAAAACTTGGCTGTTTACAAACACGGTTTAAAAATCGGTGTTGTTGTTTCTTACACAGGTGATGCTGACACTGGTAAAGGTATTGCAATGCACGTTGCTGCGTTCAACCCAGTTGCTGTAAATGCTGAAGCTGTTCCAGCTGACTTGATCGCTAAAGAGAAAGAAATTGCTGAAGCGAAAGCATTAGAATCTGGTAAGCCAGCGAACATCGTTGAGAAAATGGTAACTGGTTCAGTTGAAAAATACTTGAACGAAGTTGCGCTTGATCGTCAAATGTATGTTATCGACAATGATAAGAAAGTTGCTGATGTATTAAAAGCGACTGGTACAGTTGTAGCTCAATTCGTTCGTTTCGAAGTGGGTGAAGGTATTGAGAAGAAAGCTGAAATGAGTTTTGCAGAAGAAGTTGCTGCTGCTCAAGCTGCTGCGAAGTAATTCGTATCTTCTAAAAAAACCCAGTCATTATGACTGGGTTTTTTATTGACTGTATAAAAAGCCCACTATATTGAGTGGGCTTTTATCGGTAGAAATAACTTATTCAGCTTCTTTCTTGAGTTCGTATTTGTCAGCCAATTCGCCTGTAATTTCTTTGCCTTCCGTGTAGAGGGCTTTTAAGTAGCCTTCAGCAACGAAGTATTTGCGGTTATCACCTGCTTTGTCGAGTTCAATAATAGAAGTGTTCTTGCTGTCAAAAGCGAAGCTACCTTTGCTTTCAAATGCTTTGCCATCACCTTTGCCTAAATAAGTCTCTTTGATCTCGTAAGTTTTATCTAGGTTGAGCTTAAGCTCAGTCTTAATTCCTTCGCAATCTGCGCATGGAAGTACACCTGTATATGTACCATTCCAGTCTAATGAATTTTCTGCGGTATGTGCACTATCAGCGATGACTTCAGAGCTTGCTTCTGTTGTGGTTGCTGGGGGTGTTTGCTCATCAGTTTTTGGGGTTTCTGCTTTATTGCATGCAACTAAAAAAATAGATGCCAAAGAAATTGCGATTAGTGATTTTTTCATCTTAGATATAACCTTGTGAAAACATTAATATCCAAGTTATTAGATTTTAAAAAGAAATGGTAGTAAGGGAATGTAAGGGTTATTTAACCTTTGGTAAAGCAAGACAAGTTAACCTTGTCTTGCTTTGAAGCGAGGGTTTGATTTGCAAATGACAAATAGCTTGCCACGACGCTTAATAATCTGGCAGTCAGCACTACGACGTTTTGCACTTTTAAGGGATGAGCAGACTTTCATTTTAGGTCTTGATGAATTTGTGTTATGTTATAATATTTCGCTTATTTGAGCATGTAGAGTTAGTCTTATTCTTTGGTGGAGTAAATGTTAATAATAAAAAAGCCCTTATCTTTCGATAAGGGCTTTTTTGAATCTGGAGCGGGAAAGGAGACTCGAACTCCCGACCCCAACCTTGGCAAGGTTATTTAATTATTTAGAAAACAATGAATTACGTTTTTGTGGTGTCGAAGTGGTGTCGAACCAAATTATTGTAACAAAATGCTTATTTTGTATCGTTTTTTGAGTAAAACGGGTAAATCTATTCTTTCAGCTTACATTTTATATAAGGGGTTAGGAAGTGGTAAACGATTTTAACGGTTTAAATAAACTTCTAGAAAACGCAAAAAATTTAGAAGGGGAACGCGATGTGTCTTTAGGCACCCTTTTTAACGAAGGTTTTCTTCAAACGCATACAGATTTTCAAACCATTGATGATTTATTTGTGGCGGCGGGTTTCAAAGTAGAGTCACATGAAGATTTTGAAGCAATTCCTCAAGAGGAAATTGATAAGTTTGTTCGTGATAACACTCAGTTTGAAAGTTTTAACGATTTACATGCAAAGGCGGCAGCTGAATACTTTAGAAAACATTTATTGAATGGCCTAAAATAACTAAAGGCGCTTAAAGCGCTTTTAGTTTAAAATAATTACAAATTAATATTTTAAGTAAACATTTTAAATGAAAAATTTAAAAAATTATGAAATTTTTATAATACTCCTTTGTTGCATTCTTATATGCTTAGAAATCTCAATATTTGGAAAAGTTCTAATTGGCTATGACAGTGACTATTTAAGTTCTGGTGTCACTCTGTTTGCGGCATTCATTGCATGGGTGCTTTATAGCGATTGGAGAGACCCATATAGCGCTCAAAAACTTGATGAAGAGAGATCAGCTATAAGAGTAACAGCTAAGAGTTTTCGTAATAGTTTTTATGAGTTTAATTCTCATGTTTTGAATTTCCCTGGTGGCGTACCTAGTAGTGCAGGACCATATTTTGCTGAGTACATGAGGCTTGAAGGGCATATGCTAAATTGTTTAGAAGATCTGTCCGAAAACCTACATTTTTATTCAACATTTTTTTTGGAAGAAACGGATGATGTAAATACTCAAACACATAAAGATAATTTAATTATCTATTCTCAGAAAATAATAGATTTTCATGGGAAATTTCACGAATACGATCCTTATACAAATTTTGTGAATGTATTTGCACACATAAATGCCAATGTACGCAGCCGATTCTTTATGGAAATAGTAGAAAAGTTGTGCACTGATTTGCCACAAGAATTGGCGGTTATGCAGCAATCTGCTCTAAAAAAGAAATAAAAATTAAAGGCGCATATAGCGCCTTTTTCTAATTTTTACGTCGTGATTGCCTTGCTAAAGTTTGAGCATTTAGATTCTCTAAGATCGGCATGACCTCTTTGGGATCGTACATGTGTTTACCGTCACGTCCACGGTTAAAAGGTCGAAGGGTTTCGATAATAGTTTTACGTGAAAAACTGAACCGCTCCATTAAAAAAGATACAGGCACTCGCGGCGGCAATTCCTCCGCTTTCATTTCAACAACCTTTCCAATATTGGGAATGGTTTGATTGAGAAATATTTGTGGCGGCGTTTCTGATTCAAAAGTTAATACATATTTACCCATTTTATTAAACCTCTCTGCGTTTCATTGCTTCCATCAATAAATCCTGCACTTCGCGCTTGGAGTCTCTGCGCTCCATAACAACAGAATCAATCGTGTTTTTGGCAATGATGTGGTAAATGTAAACTGGACGATCATGGCCCGCTTGCGCTTGGCGCGTTGGTCCAATACGTTCTATGATTTGTTGGTATTGTTCTAAGTCCCACCAATGGGAAAAGAAAACTAAAATATTCCCGCCATCCTGAAGATTCAGTCCATGACCTGCACTTGCTGGGTGAGCAAATAGCACAGGGATTTTGCCTGCATTCCAGTCGTGAATTGTTTTAGGGTCTTTGTCTAAATGCTTGCCGCTTGGGAAAGCCTTCTGTAATCGCTCAAGGTCACTTTTAAAGTGATATGCAACGAGTACTGGCATCCCGCATGCTTCCTCAATAATTGATTCAAGTACCTGTAGCTTTAAATCATGCACCGCCTGCCAATTACCTTGATCGTCTGTATAAACAGATCCGCTTGCCAATTGCAGACACTTCATTGTTTTTGATGCTGCATTGAATGCTTCGACTTCTGTGGTTTCCGAAAGTTCAATGAACATCTCCTTTTCCATTTCGTCATAAAGTTTTCGCGCTTTGCCTTTGAGCTCGATTTCAACTGTTCTGAATATTGGATCTTTGATATCAAAATAATCTTTAGCCTCAATGCTCAAACAAATATCTTTGAGCTTGGTTTGGATTTCATTTTGACTATGGGGAAAGGGTACAAGCTGCACAGCATTACGGTCTGCACCAACTTGGATTTGTTGAAACCAACGCTGAGTAAATGCGCCAAAACTTGTACCTAATCTTTGACCGCGATCAATGAACCAGACTTGACCCCAAAGGTCCTTAAGCCCGTTGGGGCTTGGCGTTCCAGTCAAAGCAATGAATCGTTTAACTCGAGTATGAGCGACCTTACCTAATGCGCGTGCGCGTACCGAACCTTGGCTCACGCGAAAACCTTTAAGCTTTGTGCTCTCATCAGCAACCACTTTGGTGAAAAACCAATTTTCTTTTAAGTAGCCAACAAGCCAAGGCAAATTTTCATAATTGATTGTGTAGACATTGGCTTGTTGTTTTAAAGCACGTACACGTTCTTCAGCAGTACCAACTATCGCTACCACTTTGAAGTGCTCTAAGTGCTTCCACTTCTTCGCCTCATCAGGCCATGTGGTAGCAGCAACGCGCAAAGGGGCAACAACCAGAGTTGCACCAGGTTCGATTAAATCAAGCATGTCCAAAGCGGTGAGGGTAGAGGATGTTTTGCCTGTGCCCATGCCCGCCCACACACCGCAACGCTCATTATCAAGAATGTGCTCGATAATGGCGTGTTGGTAATTGGTAACGAATGGCTCAAGGCTTGAACCATGGTATCTTCCCAACGATGAATATCTCGCGCGGCTTGGTTGGCCAAGTTGCTTTTTAGATTGCTGTGACGTAGAACCGTTCTGTCAAAACCAGAATTGTGCGCGACAATTTTTATATTCTTATCACTATCAAGTAATGCCTTCATCAAAAGCACTGGCATATTTGAACCGTCTGTTACATCCCAAACATGAACAGGACCATCATCTAATGCCCATGCGAAAACCATGATTTCTGCATTTTCAGCATAAATATGTGTGCCGTTTTTAATAGGGGTTTCGCTGTATGTTTCTAAATCGAGATAGAGGGTAGAGTTCATTTTTATAATCCTTAGCAATTTATGCTTTGGTAAAGTGAACGTAGAGGGTCAGCAATACATTCACTTTCCAAAGCAACCCGCTATGTGCGGGATGCAATGATGGGTTTAAGCTTGGTATGAACCTTGGTAGAAACTGCCTAAATCAGCTAATTCACTTTCAAGAATTTCAGTGAATTGATCTGCACGAAGTTGGTTGTGTGCATCGCGACCTACAAAGCGCAATACAAACGTTGGTACGTCGTCTTTTGTTGAAATACGGAAAGAAATTTTGATGTCTTCAACTGGCAAGCCTTTATAACTTTCAGTTGTAAGAATAAAGTGGGTAGGTAAGTCAGCAGATACGCCTTCCGCTTCAGCAGCTTCAGTAACGCTTAGCTTATGGCCCATATCACGTACATCACTATCAACATCGCGGCTACGGCCAATTTTCACATTACGAATTGCACGTAATGCCTTTTCTGCTGTTAATTGTTCATTGCCAGCATATGGCTTTACGAAATCAGCCCAATCGTCCAACCAATCAATAAGGTTTTGTTGAGAGAAACGGCTTCCGTCAATACTGATTAGCGCCTCAAATTCAGGAGTCTTTTCCAAGTTCAAGCGTGCGGTATCGTCACCATGACCGGGTGCAACCTCATCACCAATATTGAAAATGGTTTCAGCAGATAAACCGTTTTTAGTTGAGATAAATGATTTAATTCCTTTAACACCACGATCAGACACATATGCAATAAATGCAGCAATTGCTAATGTTGAAAAACGTCCGCGAAAACGGTCACGTTGTTGATTAAATTGTTCAAGCGAATGAACTTTAAAATCGGCAGGGATGATTGCAATTGAAGCGCTACCATCGACGTTGATTGGCATTTTTCCTTGCGCTGCAATTGCAAGTTGTGAGATTTTTTCGATTGCTGTTTGTTCCATGATTTTTACTCTTGGTTAGGTTCGTGTTGTTTAAATCAAAGTTCGTGTAGAGCTATGCAGAATTAATCTGCATAGTCCGTAGTGCGTACTTTTTCAGGCATAAGGGAAATCACACCGCCACGTAATACGTGCATTGGGGTCGCACCCTCTGACAGCTCTGTACGATGGCCTTTTGCAGTTGGGGTTTTATAGTCAATCGAGTGGCTAATATTGACCTGTGATGTATCTGAGATTTGCTTAAGCTTGAGCTTAATGGTTACTTCGCCTTGTTTACCGTTAAGCACTACGCCTGCAGCAACATCAGAGAGCACAGCGCCTAATTGCTTTTCAAATACACCTGCGTTTAGGTCACCAAAAAAATTTGGTACATCAGTTGAGGTTTGGCTCATTTTTAATTGTCCTTCTTTTGATTCGGAATTAGTGCCACACTGACGCAGTGGCGGCGGCTATTGCCTAAAGGGGAGATAGAGGACCCTTATCAATAGCTGCTATGGTTATTTCCAGTTCCAACACTCATAGCTTGTCGGATTTGGTGACACACTGGTCTTTGCGGTCGTTATGCGAAAAGTGGATCTTCGCCCATGTCATCGGCCGCAAGGTCGTCAAATTCATCAGCATTGGCAACACCGCCACCTGCAAACGCTTCACCATCTTTCAGGAACTGAACGCCACGAAGTGATGCGTTAATGCGCTTGCCGTAGTTGTTGTCTTGGCACCAAAGTTCGATTGATGCATTCACATAGCAACCCGCATAAGGTTTGCCGTCTGCTTGAACAAGCGGGGTGCGGTCACGGTCTACTACGGTTACACGTGTTTTGTTGCGTGAAGAAATGAAGTAGTGGCCTGCAAATCCTTCATAGTCAGATTTAGTGTCGCCATCGTGCAAAGCCGTGCGGTCTTTGGTTTCGATTTCCTTTTTAACTTGAGGCCATTTTGCGCCCCATTTTTCTGAACCTGCTTTTTCCATAGCGTCTTTAATTTCTTTGAGCTGCGGATGATTCGCAGGAAGTAAGAAAGATGCAGAAAAAGCCGGTTCACCTTCGCCATTAACTGTTTTTGCTTCGAACAAGTTAGGGAATGCAAGGCGTACATTTTTAAGAGTTAATTTCATTGTTATTGCTCCATTAAGCAGTTAGGTCTTCAAAATCGTTTTGTGGGTTTACATCCAGTGCAGGACGTTTGTCGCTAATCGGTGCGACAGTAGCTTTACCGTCAGCACGTGTAATAAGGGCTTCAACTTTGGTCCATTGGCGCGGGCCGATAACTTCAGCTTTTTTGAGTTTTTCGGCTGTCGTTGGACTAATTAATTTGAGGTCGTACATTTCCTCAGTTTTGAGCCGCATGCTCTTAAGCATTTTTTCTGCTTCTTCAGCATCGGCCCAAGTGCGAGATCCTTGTCGACCTGCTACAAGCTTGAAGCCCTGAACCTGTTCACCTGCATGTAGCTTCTGGTGAACTGCTGAATCAATGGCTTTGATCCACGACTCAAGAAGGGGGATCGCTGCGTACAATTGCCCAAGCTTGGTGTTTTCGTGATTCGCAACTTGCTCTGTGGCTTGTGCAATCTCAATAGGCAAACCGCCTCAGACATATAGCCTAAGCGTGGTTGATGGATGACCATACGGACTTGCTTGTATTCACCGATTAATCCGAATCAGGCAGCTGTATCGCTTGATGACTTCGGTTCATTAAAAAAGATTAGTGACAGCGTTTCTTTATTTGGTTCAAGCCTCACAGATCCTCGTCAACAAGTCACATATGACGATTTGCAAAATGCGATTGTAAAAGGAACTTCTACAGAACAACAAAAGCGCTTACAAGAACTCGGCGTGTTTCAAAAGCCTAATCCAGTGAAGCCAACAGTTAGCAATTTATTAACAGATCAACTAAATGCACCATTCTTTCCTAAAGCACCTGAACAACAAATCAAAGAAGTACATGACCAAATTCTAAAAGAACAAGGCGCATATGCTGCCGCACGTTTCAATCAGTACATGGAAAATCGTAAGTTTTGGGATAGTCAAGGTCAACTGCTGCCACAAGAAGAACGTGAGGGCAGCACAAATTGGGATGCAACAAAGCGTGGCTACGCATCGTTATGGCAAACCATAGGTGCAGCTAAATATGCAGCCACTGGTGATGACAGTATGCTGCAGCGATTCACCAATTATAAAAAGCGCCTTCCTCAATCCCAAGAATTAGTAACCCTTTTGGATGACATGGGGCAAGCCGCAAAAACAAATGAGGCGGGTTGGCTTGGTGCTACACAAGAATTTATAAATAAAGCAGATGGCGGAACAATAACAGAATTAGCACTTGAACAGCTTCCGCCTAGTTTGATCGGCTTCGGGATAGGTGCAGGTGCGGGAAGTGTATTAAGCCAAACATTGACCCGAAACACGGCTAAATATGCACCCATTTTTATGTCGATTGAGAAGGCTCAAAACTTAACCCGAGGTGCAGCATTTGTTGGAGGTGCAATACAGGGCGGCATTGGTGCTGGCACAGCGGACGTTGCAATTTCCTATGGTCAAAATATGGCTGAAGCGCGTGAAAAGTTTCTAACACGTCAAGAGCAAATTGACTATGCAGCTGCTAAAACATGGGGATCAGCTAAATATTCAGCTTTAGGCGGTTTGTTGCTGCCTGTAAGCTTTGGAGGCGCATTGCGAACGGTAGGCGGGCAAGCGGTTATCCAGTCGGCCGCAGGGGTTTACTCTGTGCAAGGTGCAGCCGATGCAGTAGGAGAAAAGGCGGACCCGGTTGAAATGGCATTAGAGGGCATGTTGGGCATGATTATGGCTGCGCCTGAAGTTGCCATAGTGTCAGCAGGTAAGGTTAAAAACCAACGTACAGCCGAATTTGCCTTGGAACAGTTACGCCAAGATCAGCAACAGGATGCAGTACGTTCAAGCACACTTGCCGCAATTCTTAACACTCTGGTAAATCGTAACCGAGAGAGCAAAACCAATCAGCGTGATGAATCTGCAAGCCAAGATTTTTTGCGCCAAGCAATTGAGGAACACGGCGCAATTGATGAAGTCTATATCGATGGGCAGACTTTTAACCAATTGTTGCGTGATCGAGATATCGCACCAGAGGATTTATTTTCACGCGCTCCGAGTCTCGAAGACCAGTTAGGCAATGCTCAAGAATTTGATGGCACAGTTCAGATCCCGATTGATGAGTTTGTGTCGTCCATGTCTGCATTGGATGATGCAACAGCTTTTGTTGAAAATGTTCGTTCACGTCCAGATATGCCTACACTTAAAGAAGCCCAAGAGAACCTGGCAAAAACTACAGAACAAATGCGCCAAGAGGCTGAAACATACTTAGATGAACAATCTAAGTTCGAAGTATCTGAAGATTCTCGGGAAATTGTTGCAACCGAGATCCAGAATCAACTTGGTAAAACAGGAACTTTTAATGCTAAGTACAACCGTGCTGCAGGCGAATTGGCTTCAGCATTTTACTCAACCTTAGGCGATAAATTAGGTATAAGTGCAAAAGAAGCGTTTGACCTTCATCCGATTCGAATTACAGATACACCCAATACAGACAATGGAGTTACTTTTAAACAAGCTGATATTCCAGAGCAATCAGAAAGTCTTGAATCTTTTGTAAAATCAATGCGCGAAAACCATGGAATTGAGCTCGGTTTAACTGGTAAAGGCTCTGTTATGTCGTTGCATAAAATCCTAGTTCCTGAGGCACAACGCAACCAAGGCATTGGCACCAAAGCAATGCAGGATATTATTCAATATGCTGATGCAAACAATAGAACGATTGCTTTAACACCCAAACGCAGCAGGCCAACGAGTCATGGCTGATAAGATTAAGCCGTTTTTAGAATCAATTTAAACCCCTAGTTAATAAGTCAGATAAGCCCCTAAAGGGGCTTTTTGCTGTCAACAGATTTCGATACTTCACAAGTGCACTTTCTTAAAATAACTAAAACATTAAAGGTGTACTTACTTTGGACAAATTAACAATAAAAGAAGTTTTAGCGGGCCTAATTACATACGGCTGGATAATTGCACTTTCGATGTTTGGGGGGCTAGTAGCATTCATTAGACGGCTCAATCAAGCCAAAGAGCCGCAACCTCTCAGTGTTGTTTTTTGGCGTTTAACTGGCGAACTAATTATCAGTGCATTTGCCGGAATTATCACAGTTTTGTTGTGTATCTATTGGGAGATGCCGCTCGTATTAATTGGGGTGCTAGCAGGTATCGCAGGGCATCTTGGTGGTAAAGCAATCGACACCTTTGTGCTGATCTGGAAATCAGTTATAAGCGGGGGGAAGATACAATGAAAATGACGTCAAAAGGCTTTGCGGTACTTCGTGAAGCTTTTGGGAAGTTAACCCAAAGTCAGATTGAAGAAATCAATTTTATTGTTTCAGCAATCAACCAAGACAAGTTGATCAGCTATTCGCAAGCTGCTTATATTCTTGCTACTACGTGGCATGAAACGGCAAAAACAATGCTTCCAGTGATCGAGTATGGAAAAGGTAAAAACCGTACATATGGCACGTGGTATCTGAATAGTTTAGATCAACGCTATTGTTTTAAAGACAGCAGTAAACAGGCGGCGTATCTTTGTGAAGACCGTCCATATTTATATTATGGTCGTGGATATGTGCAATTAACTTGGTATGCCAACTATGAGAAGGCATCTAAGAAAATAGGCATTGACTTAGTTCAGAATCCTGAACTTGCGACCCAAAAAGAATATGCAATCAAAATTATGCTTGAGGGTATGAAAGAAGGTTGGTTCACTGGTAAAAAACTCAGTGACTACATCTATCAAAGCAAAAAAGATTATGTGAATGCACGGCGCATTATCAATGGCTCTGACAAGGCAATTCTAATTGCTGGTTATGCAGATACGTTTGAATATGCTTTGAGGCGCCCCTGAAGTGGCTACCCATTCTTGTAAACGCTCATTGCCTTCATTAGTTGTGAGCGTTGCCTTGATTTTGTTTTTAAAATAGCCTATCAGATTTAATTTTTATTAAAGTTAATATATGGGGAAGTCTTATCTAAAATCGGATTAAAAAAGGCATTTATAAAGTGCTTTCTTCTATTTTCTAGGTTTATTTTTAAGGTGTTAATTGATTCGGGGGATTCATTACTGAAATTGTATGCAAGCAGTCCTGAAATAGCCATTTGGTATCCATTAAATTCAAAAATTGAAATATCATTTATATTTAGATCTTCATAGTTGATTCTATACATTTCTATGTTATTTCTTAATAAATCCAATATCTCTTTATATTCTTGTTTTAAATTATTATTTTTTTCCTGTAGTGTTAGTCTTTCATTTTCATGTCTGGTAACAAGAGATGGGCTCAAAGGAGTATTATCAGGAGGGTTACAAATATACTCGTTCATTTCTGTAAATATCATGGCGGTTTCGAAGTTTTTATCACATAAATTTTTGAGTCTTAAAAGTAACATCTGAATATTTTTTGCAAGTTCAGATCTATTAGAGGAAGATTGTGTATCTTTCCATGTTTCAAAAAGTTTAGCTGCTATAATTGCGGCGCCTAGGGTAGCAATTGCTGAAAAGAAGGAAATACTAAGATCCATTGCATCTTTAAATGCAGATGTATTCTTCAGCTCAAAGAAAATAAAATATACTAAAAAGAAAAAACATACTGTTATTGTGGTTAAGCCGCCACATATACCCACTAAAAACTTTTTAATATCTTTATCCATTATGATATAACTCAATGTATTTAATGATGATATATAATAATCTAATTATCCAACTCTCAAAAGTCCTTCCCATGTAAAAGGGTTGTTGCTCAGTTTATCTCGACTCATAGACCAAGCCCTATTGGGCATAAAGCATGGCCCGACACCGATTTTCTTTTTACCGAATTTTTCTTGAATCGCCTCATAGGTTTTCATTAACTTTTCTTTTTCTTCAATCTCATTCATATCTGTTAATAGATCATAAATGTGTGATGATTTTGGCTCTAAACATGTAAACATCACACCGCATTTTTTAAACTTGATACCCGGTTTAAACACATGCGTAATCATAATCGTGGCAGCTTTAACAAAATCAGTAACGCAATCTGTAGGCTGTGGAAATGCGAAAGATACTGACTTGTTATAAAAAGGGGTGTTTCCATCAAATGGGTTTGATTGTGCGAACACAATGAGGCACCCGCAAAGTGATTTGTCAACACGTAATCTCTTGCATGCATCTTGGGCATGAAGGGCGATAGCTTCTTTCAAATCTTGAAGTTCAGTAACTTTTTGCCCAAAAGACCTGCTCGATATAATCTGCTTCTTACTTGGTGGGGTGTCCTCAATCTCAATGCATGATATTCCTTGCAATTCGCTAACGGTACGAGCCATCACGATACTGAATATTTTTTTCATCTGAATAGGATTGCTACAAGCTAAATCGAATACTG
The DNA here is from genome assembly GCF_037028485.1 of Acinetobacter sp. 102. NCBI lineage: Bacteria > Pseudomonadati > Pseudomonadota > Gammaproteobacteria > Moraxellales > Moraxellaceae > Acinetobacter > Acinetobacter sp. 102. The sequence goes on along the minus strand of NZ_JAZEZK010000006.1, from coordinate 62,864 downwards.
AATTAATCCCCATGGATTGCAGTTTTTTAGTGTGCTGTCGACCAACGCCCCAAACTTCTGACACATCGATCTTTGCTAAATAATCCTCTTTATTACATAGATCCATTCTTGCTAAGTCGCACACACCATTAAATTGCTTATTCTTTTTAGCAATGTGGTTTGCAATTTTTGCTTCAGTTTTACTGCGACCGATGCCTACACAGACAGGTAAACCTAGCCATTGCCAAAGCGTATTTTTCATTTCATGGCCGTACTGCACAAAGTCTATATAGTTAGAAAATGTCGTTAAATCTAAAAATACTTCATCAATTGAATATCGCTCTATCTCAGAGTTAGCAACAAAGCCTGAAAGGATGTTGTAAAAGCGCTTACTCATTTCTTCGTACATGGCATAGTTACTCGACATGACAACGACGTCATTGCGCTCAACAATATCCCTAATTTGGAAAAGTGGTACACCCATTTTGATCCCGATATCTTTTGATTCTTGGGAACGTGCAACGGCGCAACCGTCATTGTTTGAAAGGACTATGACGGGGCGGTTGTTAAGCTTTGGATTAAACACGCGTTCACAGGAAACGTAGCAGTTGTTTACGTCAACGAGTGCAAAAAATCGGTCTTTCATGGTCAACTTGAAAATGTTACAAATTCAAGTTAAATGTTAGAACTGTGCCTTTGTGAATTCAAATTTAAAAATCTGTGGATAAACAAAAGGGCGACTTATAATGTCGCCCTTTTTGATGTGTTTGGTCGGAAATTATGCAGCATCCAGCATTCTTGCAATTTCGGTTGCTGTCGGGTTGTAGTACGTATTTACTAAAATAGATAAGGTCTCATGTCCAGTAATCTTAGATAGAATCTCGATAGGTAATTTATAGTTGTGTACAAAGCGGGTGATTGCTTCATGGCGCGTGTCATGGAAGCGGATCTTTCCAACCAGACCCGTTTTGGTGAGATTGCGTTGCCAAATCAAACGGAACGAGTTTGCATTATGAGGGATTAAGCGGCTGTCATCGAAAGGGGTGTCAAGTACCGTCAATAATTCTTTGGCTCGTTTGGTCAATGGCACATCACGTGATTTACCATTCTTTGTATCTACTAAACGAATAAAATCTTCATAAACATTCTTCTTTTCAATACTTAATATCTCACCTTTTCGCATTGCCGTTTCCAAAGCAAATAGGAAAGCCCAGGCAACATAGTGCATCTGTTTGGTGGGAACCATTCCGCGTTGATAATCAAGACCAGTAATTATTTTTTCTATATCTTCATCACTGACTCGTTGATTTCGGGGCTGAGCTTCGGGCGGTCTATTCACTTCTTTGAAAGGGTTTTCTTTTGTTAGAAACAACTCTTTTCGTGCATAGTTAAATGCAGCACTGAATACGGCGAATTGTCTGCTAATAGTTGCGGGCTTCACTTCTTTCAATCTTTTATCGCGCCATTCTTTGACAATCTGAGGGGATAAATCGTGGATAGATAAATCAGCTGCTGGACCCCATTGTTTCTTCAGCAATTTTAATTGTTGATCAATAAAATTTTTACTTTTCTTATTTCTGCCGGCTTCTTTGTAATACATGTCGAAAAGGGCGTAAAAGGAGAGATGAATTTTATCAGGCTCTTGGGTTTTGTCACCGCCTGCTTGTAGTTCTAATAATTTTTTAGCAGCCCACTGTTCGCATTCTTGAGCGGTATCGCGTGTTGCTGTGAATCGTTGGCCATTGTGGCGTAAAGTAATACGCCAAGCGTTGCCGCGTTGTACGGGTTTTTGCATGAAAGAACACTCCAAATTTCATGGTGTCGCAACGTCACCAAAAACTTGAAAAGGGCAAATGACCTTAACTTTTCTGGTGTCGTTACGGAAATATAAAGCGTTTTTTAATGTGAAATACAGTAAAAATGATCCACTGTAGCTGACCCATCGACAATAAAAAACAAGCCGCACAGACCTATTAATCCGTGCAGCTTATTGATTTTAATAAATAAAATCTTGGAGCGGGAAAGGAGACTCGAACTCCCGACCCCAACCTTGGCAAGGTTATGCTCTACCAACTGAGCTATTCCCGCAATAGGACGCATTATAGAGAGTTTCATTCAAGTGTCAACTCTTTATAATGCTAAGTGTTTAATTAATCAGCACGTCGCCAGATTGTTCCTTGACGTGTATCTTCCAAAACCACACCTTGATCCAATAAAGACTGGCGAATGCCATCAGCTTGAGCAAAGTCTTTGGCCTTTTTCGCATCAACACGCTGTTGAATAAAACTTTCAATTTCAGCATCGGAAAGGCTAAGTGCTTCCTGACCAATATCTGATTTGAGGAATTCATCCACATCATGCTGAACCAGACCAAGAATGTTGGTTAAATGACGCAGACTAGAGTAAAGCAGCATTGCTTGTTCCGCTTGCTCTTCTTTCACCGCGCGATTAAGTTCTTTATTCAGTTCGAACAATACCGCCATTGCTTCAGCGGTATTGAAATCATCACACATCGCATTGTTAAAGCGTTCAACAAAGTTTTGCTCTAATGTCTCAACCGTTTTTTGACCATACACCTGTTGATAGGCTTTAAATGAATGATAAAAACGGCTCAGAGCAGTTTTTGCTTCTTTTAAAGCCACATCAGAGAAGTTAACTGGGCTGCGGTAATGCGAAGACACAATGAAGTAGCGAATCACTTCTGGATGGAATTTCTCCATGACATCGCGAATAGTAAAGAAGTTGCCTAAAGACTTAGACATTTTCTCGCCATCAACATTGATGAAACCAACATGCATCCAATAATTGACATATTGTTCACCCGTTGATGCTTCACTTTGCGCGATTTCATTTTCATGATGCGGGAACATTAGATCTGAACCACCACCATGAATATCGAAATGATTGCCTAGGCAGCAAGTCGACATTGCAGAACATTCAATATGCCAACCAGGACGGCCATTGCCCCAAGGTGAAGCCCAAGCAGGTTCATTTGCTTTGGCATGTTTCCACAGTACAAAGTCAAACGGATGTTTCTTTTCAACTTCGACATCAACACGCTCAGATGCACCAGCTTGCATATCATCCAATTTACGACCAGATAAACGACCGTATTTATTGAACTTGCTCACCTCAAAATAAACATCGCCATTGCTAGCAGGGTAGGCAGCCCCTTTGTCAACCAATGTACCGATCATATTTTGCATTTGATCAATATATTCAGTTGCTTTGGGCGCCTCATCTGGTTCAGCACAACCTAAGTTAGCCGCATCTTCATTCATTGCCTGAATAAAACGAGCAGTGAGTTGTTGGATGCTTTCACCATTTTCATTGGCACGCGCAATGATTTTGTCATCAATATCGGTAATGTTGCGAATATAGCGAACTTTCCAACCTTGGCTGCGCAGAAAGCGAATGATGTAGTCAAATGCAACCATAACCCGAGCGTGCCCGATATGACAGTAATCGTAAACCGTCATACCACAGACATACATATCGATTTGACCTTCTTTACGTGGGACAAATTCAACTTTTTTACGTTGCTCAGAGTTATATAGAACAAAAGGTTGCATAAGGGTTTTCAAACACTCTACAAAAATCGTTATTCATCATAACGTATGCACCATATTTCATAAAGTTATCAGCAGAAAAAAGATGGCTTTCATTTGCAATATTTCTTTATTCAAAACCAATTTGACTCGCTGTCCGAAGTTGAACTTTTTTTGCGAAATAATAATAAATCACAGCCGTTGCCAGAATGCCGACCAACCAAGAGATATCAATACCACCTAACATGGTCGCGATGTGACCCGTGTAAACTTTACTATGAATAAATGGAAGTTGTAGTAACACACCCATGATATAACAGCCAATGCCGATACGGTTCCATCGACCATATTTCCCATCTGGATCGTATAACGCATCAACATCACATTCTTCTTTAGAAATGAAGTAGTAATCTACGAGGTTAATTGCACTCCAAGGAATGAAGAAGGTGAGGAGGAATAGAATGAATGCTTTAAAGCTGTTTAAAAAAGTATGTTCACCAGCAATTGCGATGATTGTAGAAATGGCAACCATAGCCAGTACAATACCTAAACGCGTCATTCTTGAAATTTGATAGTGCGGTTTGAAGCTATTCCAAATGATTGCAATACACATGAAGCATCCATAAGCATTCAGCGTGGAGAGAGTGACCTTACCAAAGGCGATGCTGAAATATAAGAAAGTAATGATCAGTGCGACGGCATTCATCCCCACGACATATTGCACCTCATTTCCGACAAAGCCGCCTTGTGAAATCTGTGCAATTAATACACCTAAAGTCATGGAAATTTGCGAACTGAGGAGTGAACCTAAACCAACAGCCAAAAAGACACGGGTGGAGGTGGTGTTTGACGGTAGGTATCTGGAATAATCGGCTACATAAGGACCGAATGAAATTTGCCAAGAGGCCGAAAGCGAAATTGCTAACAAAAATGAGGACCAGCTAAACTTTTGAACGGCAATTAATTCTGAAAAGTTTGAATGAGTTAAAATTTGAGTCAAAATAATAATAAAGGCAATTATGCCAATAACGCTTGCAACTTTTCCCACCCAGTGGATTAGGCGATAACCAATGGTGGCAAAGATCACAATAAAAGCCGCATAGATTAAAATTCCAGTGCTATTGCTGACATTGATGAGTTGTGCGATCGCTTTACCTGCGAGAACTTCACCAGTGGCTGTAAACCCAATGTACATTAAGCAAACTAAGAGAATCGGAATGCATGCACCATATACGCCAAATTGCACGCGGCTTGAAATCATTTGAGGAAGGCCAAGTTTGGGACCTTGTGCTGCATGCAAAGCCATGACGATGGCACCGAAGCACTGTCCAATCAATAAACCAATAATCGACCAAAACACATCACCACCCAGTACAACGGCCAAAGCACCTGTAACGATCGCTGTGATTTGTAAATTAGCACCAAACCACAGGGTAAATTGGCCAAAAACACTGCCATGTCTTTCGTGTTCTGGAATGAAATCAATACTGCGGTTTTCAATAAATTGATGTGTTTCTTTCCCATCCACTGAGGTCATCTTTTTACTCCGTATCCTTGAAGCACTTTTCGTCATAAAAAATACCTAATTGTTGCTTAGGTATGGTCATGTATGATCTTATTTATATATGTATATACAACTTGAGCTAATAATAAGCAAGTTTTCCTGTGAAGTATAGAAGGGATCTACGATTAAGAATGAATGTACATATGCCTAACTAAATTGGGATTCAACATATGGGTGTATAGCCCAAATATTATGAGTCCTATTTCATACTTCATCTCTTCATTTTTCATGAAAACTTATACATTTAGAAACGTGTATGATTTGCAGATATGTTAGAATCGCCACCATTCTTTTGATTAAAATCATCTACCATCAGGTGGATAGAGTATTATTTTGAGTCAAACTCATATGTCACACACTATAGATTTCCAAAAAAGCGCATTAGAAACGTTGCGTGTCGAACAACAAGCCATAGATGTCTTAACTGCGCAAATTGATGAACGCTTCGATATTGCATGCGAAATCCTTTTGCAATGCCAAGGACGTGTTGTTGTAACTGGTATGGGTAAGTCTGGTCATATCGGTCGTAAAATGGCAGCTACCTTTGCATCGACTGGAACACCATCTTTCTTTATGCATCCAGGTGAAGCAGGCCATGGTGATCTAGGAATGTTAGTGCGTGGTGATGTACTGATTGCAATTTCTAACTCAGGTAAGAGTGATGAAATCATGATGTTAATGCCTTTAATCAAGCATTTAGCTGTGCCTTTAATTACCATTAGCCGGGATAATAAAGGACCAATGCCTCAAAATGCAGATGTGGCATTGACATTAGGTTTAGCTGACGAGGCTTGTCCTTTAGGCTTAGCACCAACATCAAGCACCACAGCAACATTAGTGTTGGGGGATGCATTAGCTGTTGCGCTATTAGAAGCACGTGGTTTTACTGCAGATGATTTTGCACGTTCACATCCAGCTGGAGCCCTAGGTAAACGGTTGCTTTTGCATGTGAAGCATTTGATGCATACAGGTTCAGAATTACCAAAGGTTCGCCCAGATACACCAATGAATAAAGTGTTATATGAAATTTCTGATAAGCGTCTGGGTTTAACCACGATTGTCGATGAAAATGATACCTTATTGGGTATTTTTACCGATGGTGATTTACGTCGTATGATTGACCAGCAACAAGGCTTCGATGTGAACTTAGCGGTTTCTGAAGTAATGACTAAAAATCCACTAACGATTTCTCAAGAAGCGCGTGCGGTGAAAGCTTTAGAAAAAATGCATGACAGAAAAGTGAATCAATTTGTAGTTGTTGATGATGCCAATAAAGTGATTGGTGTGATTAGTATGCATGACCTCATTCAGGCAGGAGTAAATTAAGCCATGGCATCTTATGCTTTACAAGAACAAGCACGTCATTTAAAAGCACTGGTACTTGATGTGGATGGGATTTTAAGCGATGGCTTTGTTACATTAACCAATTCAGGTGATGAGATTAAATCATTTGATATCCGTGATGGCTTGGGAATGAAACTGGTTCAACAAGCGGGTATGAAAGTAATTATTATCACAGGTCGAAAAAGTCAGATTGTTGAAAAACGTATGTCTGATCTTGGTGTTGATCTCGTCTTTCAAGGGCGCGAGGATAAGGGGTTAGCACTGCGTGAAGCTTGTGCTCAATTGGATCTATTGCCTGAAGATTGTATTTATATGGGTGATGACTGGCCTGATCTATCTGCATTTGCTATCGCTGGTATGAAAGTTACTGTGCCTAATGGACATGAAGAAGTACGTCGTCGTGCTAATTTAGTGACCCAAGCGATGGGTGGTCGTGGTGCTGTACGAGAAGTATGCGATATGTTGTTGATGGCAAAAGGTGTTTACCAAGAACTGCTTGAAAAATATCTTGCTGTACCACATTAATATAGTGTTGATTCGCTCAAAGGTTAGGTAACCCTGTTTATGGATACCAAAGTTTTATATGTTGTTGCTGTTGTAGTCGCTTCTATAAGTGGTGGCTACTATTACTACAGTGGCAAAGCAAAAAAGTTGGATGTTGATTCAGCCAAGAATATGACCTATTCAGCTCAGGGTGTTCATTTAACTCAAACTGACGAGCAGGGCAATTTGTATATGCGAGCTGAAGTTAAACAGCTACAACAGAATATGCAACAAAAAACCTCCCAGCTTGATCAACTGAATGCGGTGATGTACAAACAGGGCAAACCTGATGCAACATTCTATGCAAAACAAGCAAATGGCTATGATGATAATACTAAAGTCATTTTGCTTGGAGATGTTGTTGCAACGAAACTGTCCGATCAAGGTAACAAGTTAGAGTTTCATACGGATGAACTCACTGGTTACCCAAAAACAAGAGAGCTTGAAACACAACATCAGGTGATAGTTCAATCACCATCTGCTGAATTTGTGAGTCAGGGCCTCAAGGCTAATTTAAATAATGGTCAATATGAGTTTTATAAAATTCGAGGAAAGTATGCGCCAAGTTCTTAATTCCAAATCTCGTTCTACTTTCCTTAAACAACTAAGCTGCGTTGCTGTTGTTGCACTTTCTTCTGCAGCTAGTTTTGCTTTGCCATCGGATCGTAACCAACAGCTTTCTTTGGTTGCGGATCGTGCAACCTATAATGATAAAACAGGTATAACGACCTATACTGGCAATGTTGTGATCGAACAAGGCACCATGAAGCTTCAAGCTGATTCACTTGTTGCAAATTTAAATAGCAAAAAAGAAATTCAAATCATTACCGCCAAAGGTCAGCCAGCGAAGTTCCAGCAGCAAATGGATACCAATAAGGGCTTAGCCCGAGGTGAAGCACAGACGATCGTGTACAATGCAGATACGGGTATTCTTACTTTAACGGGTAAAGCATACCTTTATCAGGATGGCTCAAGCATTCGTGGTAATAGCTTAAAATACAGCATGAATAAAGGTGATGTAGAGGCACAAGGATCTTCAACTAATCGTGTGCAAATTATTATTCCACCTTCAAGTTCAAAAAGTTTCCCAGGGGCGCGTGATTAATGGAACAATCAATGCAGCAACCACAGACACTCTGTATCAAGCACTTAGCGAAGAACTACAATAAACGTTGGGTGGTAAAAGATGTTTCTTTTACTATGCAAAGTGGACAAATTGTTGGTCTGCTTGGACCAAATGGTGCAGGTAAAACGACGAGCTTTTATATGGTCGTCGGTTTGGTTCGTATGGATAAAGGCGAGATCCATTTAGATAATCTGGACTTGTCGGATCTGGCGATGCATGAGCGTGCACGTAAAGGTATTGGTTATTTGCCTCAAGAAGCTTCAATCTTCAGAAAGTTGACGATTGCTGAAAACATTATGGCAATTTTAGAAACGCGTAAAGATTTGAATAAGCAACAACGTCAGCAACGCCTTAATGAATTATTAAATGATTTTAAAATCAATCATATTAAGGATTCATTGGGGATGAGTGTGTCTGGTGGTGAGCGTCGCCGTGCTGAAATTGCTCGTGCTTTGGCTGCCGATCCTAAGTTTATGCTTCTAGATGAACCATTTGCTGGTGTCGACCCAATTTCTGTTGGTGATATTAAAGATATTATTCAAACACTTAAGGATCGTGGTATTGGGGTTCTGATCACGGATCATAACGTACGTGAGACTTTAGCCATTTGTGAGAAAGCCTACATTGTGAGTGAGGGTTCAGTGATTGCAGAGGGAACACCACAAGAAATTCTAGATAACGAACAAGTGCGTAAAGTATATTTAGGTGATGATTTCGTCGTTTAAATCGTCCGATTATCACTTTTAAAAGAGAACCGAATGGTTCTTTTTTTTGGGTAAATAAAATAATAAATGGTTAAATATTGAGTTGTTGATGAAGTGGTGGTTTATATTTTAGCCTAATTGACTGATAAATATATATTTTATATATTCCACTATAAAGGCATAATCTATTAAAATGTGAACTGTTTTACAAAAATATACATATATCTAGCGATGAAATTATGTGCGGAACGTAGTGTTTTTTATAAAAAAATGCTTAAAATGAAAATGCTGAAATGATAACAATACGAAAAAAATATGAACTTGCACAACGATATAAAAGTGAATAATGGATCATGGAAAAAAAGTATGGATTTTAAGTGGTTACTTTATGTAGCAACCTTGTCTGTGCCAATGACACATGCAACAACTCCAAGTGAACAGTATCACACTTTAAAGAACAATATTTCTCAGCTTTTTGTCCCAAAAAGTAGTGATGAGTTTAAAGTGGCACAAATGCAGAAATTAAGTAATTTTTCTGTTGATGCTTCACTCGGAAGTGATTTGCCTGTGGTTGGATCAGGCCGTCCTCAAGTCGATACCGTTCCGGCTGCTTTCTGGCAGAATCAGCGAAAAGTACTCAAAGATGCGGTACAGATTGCGGTACAGCGGAACCCTGAAATTTCGCAAGGAATTTCATCATTAGCCTCACAAAATGCCAATATTGATGTTGCCAAATCTGGCTACTATCCACAGATAGGTGGTGGGGTCAGCACAGGTGACTTGGGTAAAAAAAGTACTCGAGGCCAACAGTTACTCACTTTAAGTGCTGCACAAATGCTTTATGACTTTGGTAAAGTTAAATCGGGTGTTGATGTCGAAAAAGCCAAAGTTGTGGTTGGGCAAGCGAATGTTCTAGTGAAAATTGATGATATTTCATTAGATGTTGCACAAACAATTGTTAATATTCAGCGTTATCAAAAACTCATCCAAATTGCGAATCAGCAGATTGCTGGAATTAAGCGTATCCAAGAGATGGCTAATCTGCGTGCTAATGCAGGAATTAGTAGTCAGGCTGATCCGATACAGGCCCAATCTTATTTGCAATCCGCTCAATCAGCGATGATCGCGCAACAATCTTTACTGAGCCAATATCAGCAGCATTTGTATACCTTATTAGGTTTTGATACACGAAATGTACAATGGGCGATTTCAGAAGATTTTGTAAAACAATCAGATTTATATGCTGCACCGCAGTTCAATACCATTCCACAAATGATCGCAGCTCAGGCTGGAATTGAGGTTGCCCGTAATCAAAAATTACAGACACAGATTAGTAATTATCCGACACTATCTGTAAAAGGAGAACTGAGTCAAGCTTTACATGGTAGGAACCCTGGAAATGATAAAGAGGGTGGGTTCGATAGTGCGATTATGTTGGAAGCTAGTAGCCAGTTCTATCAAGGTGGGGCCACATCCTCGAAAACTCGTGCGGCTAGTTTTGCTGAAGAGGCAGCAAAAGCACAAGTCAATGCGGTGTATTTAAAAGTGTTGGATCAGATTCGAACCAGCAGAGAACAAATTGAAAACAAACAGCGTCAAATGCAGGTTTTAGCAGGACAACAAGCAACAACAATACGAACAAGAGAACTTTATCAAGAACAATATAAGTTGGGAACACGGACTCTGGTTGATCTGTTAAATGCAGAACAGGCGATTCATAGTGCGAATTCAGAGGCAGAAACAGCACGTTATGACATTTACAGCAGTATTGCTCAATATATTGCTGCAACAGGACGTTCTCGCCAAGCCTATGACCTCAATAATATAAAAATCCAAGGATTTGAGGTACAACCATGATTACTACAAAAATAAACTATCAGCCTTGGTTACAAGCCATACTGACCATTGCAAAGCATTATCGAATTGAACCTTCTGAGGAACGGATTCGCCTGCAGCTTGACTGGAATCAAAACCAGAATCTAGATGAAGTTTTAGTGTTAATCAGCAGACAGGTTGGATTAAACCTTAGAAGAGTTGCCTTTAGTGACGACGTGATTAACCCTTGGCGTTTACCTGTACTGGTGGAATTAGCCGACGGGCAGGTTGGTGTTATTGATAAAGCAGATGGTTCAGGCCATGTCAGTGTTCAACTAAGTGGCGATCAAGGTCTATCCCAAAAATTTGCTGTTGGCGCATTGAAGCATATTATTAAAAATGTATATGTGCTCCGCCCTGAACAATCAGTACCCGATGCGCGTATTGATGAATATATCAAACCGTACGAGGCAAGCTGGTTTTGGTCAATTGTATTGCAAGACTGGAAACGCTATATCGATATCATGTTGGCTTCAATGATTGCCAATATTTTGGCCTTGGCCACGATTATTTTTTCAATGCAAGTCTATGACCGAGTTGTTCCATCACAGTCGATTCCAACACTTTGGGTACTTGCGAGTGGTGTACTCATTGCTGCGATTTTTGAGTTTGTATTAAGACTTTCACGGGTTTATATCTCAGATATTATTGGTAAACGGGCAGATTTACGTATTTCTGATCGCGTATTTGGTCATGCAATTCGGATTAAGAATAGTTAGCGCTCTAAGTCAACGGGAACCTTTATTTCTCAGATCCGTGAGTTAGAAGGTGTTCGTGATCTGGTGACGTCAACCACAATGGGGGCCATTGCCGATTTACCTTTCTTTTTCTTATTCCTGATCATTTTTGCAATTATTGGCGGTAATCTCTTCTGGGTGATGCTGCTGGTGGTTCCTTTAATGATTTTGCCTGCAATTTTAGCCCAGAATAAATTGGCACAGCTTGCGCAAGAAGGGATGCGTGAATCTTCGATTCGAAATGCAATTTTAGTAGAAGCAGTGCAGGGTATTGAAGATATTAAATTATTACGCGCGGAGTCACGTTTCCAAAACCAGTGGAACCATATGAACGAAGTGTCTGCTGATATCAGTATGCAGCAACGCAAAATTGTGGGCGTGCTGACTGCATGGACGCAAAAGATTCAAGGTCTGACTTATGCAGCGGTGATTCTAGTCGGTTGTTTTGCGGTGATGAAAGGTGATATGACCACAGGTGCTTTGGTGGCGTGTTCGATTTTATCTTCACGGATGTTGGCACCAATTTCACAAATCACGGGCATTTTGGGACGTTTGCAACAGGCAAAAGTGGCGAAGAAAAGCTTAGATGAGTTAATGCAGAAACCTGTCGATCAACCAGATCAAGCACATTTGGTACATAAAGAAGTGTTGCATGGCGATTATGAGTTGAAAAAAGTGGTGTTCCAATATACGGAAGATGACCCACGCCCAAGTTTGGTTATTCCACAACTTAAGATTCGTGCAGGTGAGCGTATTGCGATCTTAGGACGCAACGGTGCAGGCAAATCGACCTTATTACAGATTTTATCTGCGATGCAGTTTCCGAATTCTGGCTCAGTGTATTTAGATGATCTGGATATTAGTTTGATTGATCCTGCCGATGTGCGTCGTGATATGGGCTTACTTAATCAAAATGCACATTTATTTTATGGCACTATTCGTGAAAACCTGACGCTTGGCGCACCTTTAGCACGTGATGAGGATATATTAAAGGTACTAAAAGTGACTGGTGCACTGAGTTTTGTGCATGAAAAGAAAGAAGGCCTAGATCATTTGGTATTAGAAGGTGGCGTTGGTTTTTCTGGGGGACAAAGACAAGCTTTATTGTTAGCGCGCTTATTGATTCGTCAGCCGAATATCTTATTGCTAGATGAACCAACTGCTGCCATTGATGATGTGGCCGAAAAGCAATTGATTGATCACTTAAAGACTTGGCTTGGCTATCGGACTTTAGTTGTTGCAACGCATCGACGTGCAGTTTTGGAATTGGTTGACCGAATTATTGTCATGAATGAAGGCAAGATCGTCATGGATGGACCTGTAGATCAAGTTTTACAACAATCATCAATAAAACAAAAAATAGTTTAATACTTTGAGGAAATTTTATGAGTGAACAACAACAGAACAGCAGTCGTCCCATGAACGTAACTTATAATGAACCAAAGTTACCTCGTTCGACGCTTGTTGTTTGGATGATTGGGATTGGTTTACTTTCACTCTTAATCTGGGCATGGTTATTTAATCTAGAAGAAGTTTCAACGGGTACGGGGAAAGTGATTCCCTCTTCAAAAGAGCAGATTATTCAATCGCTTGAAGGAGGGATTTTAACTAAACTGGATGTTAATGAAGGCGATGTGGTTGAAAAGGGGCAAATTCTTGCACAACTTGATCCAACTCGATTTGCATCGAATGTTGGAGAGTCAAAGTCTTTACTGACTTCAGCACAGGCAACTGCAGCACGTTTACGTGCTGAAGTGACGGGTTCACCATTAAGTTTTCCTGAAGACGTGCAAAAGAGTCCTAAATTGGTGCAAGAAGAAACAGCGCTCTATTTGTCACGACGTGCTAATTTGGAACAGTCCATTGAAGGCTATGAACAAGCAGCAAAACTGGTACGACAAGAACTGGCAATGACAGAACCATTGGTGGCAAAAGGTGCGGCCAGTGAAGTAGAAGTCTTGCGTTTAAAGCGTGAGGCCAATGATTTAAACAATAAAATCAATGATACGCGCAACCAGTACTATGTCAAAGCACGAGAAGAATTGTCTAAGGCCAATACAGATATTCAAACTCAGCAGCAGATTGTGAATGGTCGAAATGACAGTTTAGAACGTGCGGTATTTAAAGCACCAGTCCGTGGTGTAGTGAAAGAAATCGATGTTACGACCCTAGGTGGTGTCATTCCTCAGAATGGTAAGTTGATGACTATTGTTCCTTTAGAGGATAAATTGCTGATTGAAGCGCGTATCTCACCGCGTGATATTGCGTTTATTCGCCCGGGGCAAGAAGCTTTAGTCAAAATTACCGCCTATGATTACTCAATTTATGGCGGTTTAGACGGTAAAGTGACTGTGATTTCACCAGATACCATTCGTGATGAAGTAAAGCAAGATCAGTTCTATTATCGTGTATACATTCGTACTGATTCTGACCATTTATATAACAAAGCGGGTAAGGCATTCAGTATTACCCCAGGGATGGTAGCGACAGTGGATATTCGTACTGGACAAAAAACCATTATGGATTACTTGTTGAAACCGTTTAATAAAGCCAAAGAAGCTTTACGCGAACGCTAATTTTCCGCTAATAAAAAACCTTGCCTAGTGCGAGGTTTTTTATTTGGGTGCTAAAAAGCTATAATCGCGCTTTAAATTTGTATTTATGTTTTATGCCATTCACCATTGCTACTACAGTTACTTTTGAAGAAGAAATTAAAAAAAGTCGTTTTCAAGCGATTGCTGCTGTTGTTGAAAATGAACAGCAGGTTAAAAACTTTTTAGAAACGCATAAAGATCTGTCGACGACGCATCAATGTTGGGCGTGGAAAATTGGACATCAGGTTCGATTTAATGATGATGGTGAACCCTCAGGCACAGCAGGGCGCCCTATACTTGCCACCATTGAAGGCAATGAGTTGACCAATGTTATTGTATTAGTGAATCGCTGGTATGGTGGGATTAAGTTAGGCACGGGTGGATTAGTTCGTGCTTATGGTGGCTGTGCAGGACAATGTCTGGTCTTGGCTGAAAAAATTGAGTTGATTGAAAAGAAAGAAATTCGCTTTGCTTGTTTATTCAATGAATGGGCGATTATTCAATATGAGCTGATGCAGCAGCAGATCGAATATCAAGAACAATATACTGAAACAGGCGTGATTATTGAGGCGCGTGTTCAAGTGCATCAAATTGAACCTTTAAGACTAAAACTTCAGGACGTGAGTAGAGGACGTGAGAAATTACATGTATGCGATGACTGAAATTTATCCATCCTCTCTCGCGAGGCGATACCTCTCAGCATGTAAGCAATTGGTATTGGTTGAGGAGTAAGATAGATGAATGATCCTTTATTAAAATACCGAGAGCAGCATAAACAACGTCTAAATTATATGCCGTGGTTATATTGGACACTGAAACCCAAACATCGAGAATGGGCAGAAGCATGGCAAGCCGAGTACCAAGCCTATTTGATGGATATGGAAACGGTTGAAATCGGTCAAAACTGCTTTATTTCACCCTTGGCTCATATCTTTGCTGAGCGTGGTCGCAAGATCAGTATCGGAGATAATACTTTTATTGCTGCAGATTGTACTTTGCATGGCCCTTTAGAAATTGGCAATGAAGTGGCAATTAACCATCATTGTATTTTAGATGGCGGTCGTACCGGGATTAAGTTGCATGATCAAGTTCGAATCGCGGCTTATAGTCATCTATATGCATTTGATCATGGCATGGAAATGGATCGTCCGATCTATCAACAACCCGTTACGTCTAAAGGTATTGAGATTGGTCGAGATGTGTGGCTAGGAGCGCATGTCGGGGTCAAAGATGGAATCAAAATTGGTGATCATGCTGTGGTAGGTATGAACAGTATGGTGACCAAAAATGTTGAGGATTATGCGGTGGTTGCAGGGAACCCGGCAAAATTAATTCGTTACCGAAGCGAATAAAAAAGTGTATGAGATTCGATACATAAATTTAACCCACCATGCTTTTATCTATGTTAAGTTAAAAATAAGTAGAAGACCTAAGGTACATACCTAGAGAGAGGCGAAAATGAACCGTGTAATTGCATGTATTGATTCTTCACCCTGCATTGATGCTGTTGCAGAAGCAGCAGTATGGGTTGCGAAACAAACGCAAAGAGAGTTGGTATTGTTGCAAATCTTGGACTATTACCCAGCTAGTTACCATTTAGGTGAAATCAGTGGCGTGATTGGCTTTGAAAGTAATGCCATGCTACTTAAAGAACTCGCAGAGTTGGAACAAAAACAGAGTGAGTTAGCACTCGATTATAGTAATAATTTGCTGAATCACATTTCTGAGTTGATCGAAAAACAATACGGTCTAAGCAGTACCAAAATTCAGGAAAAAGGCGACTTTCTTGAGCAAAGCTTTAATCTTCTCAATGAAAATGATGTGGTGATTATCGGCCGAGTGGGTGAGAGAGCTGCTGAGAAGAACAAGCCGATTGGAAGTAATGTTGAAAACTTTATTCGTGGTGCAAATTGTACGGTTATTACCGTTGGGGAACATTTCCAGTCACCGAAACGCTTTATCTTTGCTTATGAATATTCACCGACCTGCCAAAAGATGTTGCAACGCATAGCACAGAGTGACTTGTTGAAAACATTGCAATGCCATTTGCTCTATGTAGGTGATCATCCGGAAATGTTGACCGAACCTGAAAAGTATCTCACTGATGCAGGTCTGGAAGTGGTTTCAGTCTATCGTTATGGTGATGTAGCACAAAATATTCTTGAATATCAAAGAGAACATGATATTCAATTGATTGTATTAGGTGCATTTAGCCACAGTAAAATTCATCAATTCTTCTTGGGCAGTATCACGACGACGATCTTCCGAAATGCCAATGTTCCACTATTAGTTGCTAAGTGATTCATTTTATTCCATATAGTTATCCGCAATTCCTGTGGATAACTGTATGGAAAAGCACTGGAGATAAATATAATTTATTGATATTGCACAACTAAATTAAATAGGTTGTTTTTTAATCTCTATTTTACGATTGCAATGGCAAAACCATCGTGGCCTTTTGAACCAACCGTTTGCAAAGCCGTGCAAGAAAGCAGCTGAGGATGGTCTTTCAAAGCGGTGAATGCTTCACGAATTCCTTCAATACTAGGTTTCTTGTTATTTTCATCAATGATCGCACCTGCACGAATCACATTATCTAATACAATGATGGTGCCTGGATGAGACAGTTTTAGACTGAGTTCAAAATACTCTCGGTAGCTTTGCTTATCGGCATCAATAAAGATCAAATCAAATGCTTCGCTGTCTTCAGCAATCAGCTGATTCATAATATCGGCACCACGACCTTTTTTGAGTTCGATATTGGTCGGCATATTGGCATAATCAATATTTTCTTGAGCGATAACCACGTGAGTATCGCGTCCTTCAACCGTCAGTAGATAGCCATCCTCAGGAAGGGCCTTGGCTAGCCAAATGGTACTATAGGCACCGAATGTACCGAGTTCTAATACGCGTTTGCATTGATTCATCTGAATCAACATTTGCAAAAACATACCTTGATTGGGTGCAACAGCCAAATGATTAGAAAAGCCTTGAGTATCAGTATTATCTAATGCATGTTGAAGTCTAGGGTCTGTGGGAATTAAATGTGAATTGATATAGTCATCAATCTCGGTCCACATCTGTTGCATAATCAAGTTTACCTACCAATTTGTTAGCTCTGCATTTTAAACGTTTATGCTCAGAGTGCAATTTTATTACGGCATGAATCCGCATGATTGAAACAAAAAAAGAGATCATTTTGATCTCTTTTTATTCAGATATCTGTTTTAGAAATTACACATTGAACTATTACGGGTCAAGTCAGGTCCCCATGTCCGATAGCCTTGAGTATCGATATGGATTTGACCAGAACTATATAAACCAATGCCTAAATCTAGGCTTTGACCATGCTGGGCCCAGAACTGACATAGCTTAAACTTGGTTTGTTCAATATAGGCATAGTCTTGCGGTTGAGGATATTCAGGTCCAATACGGAAATCGATGGCTGAATTGAATAAGTGTTTCGACGAGCCAGCACCACCTGCACATTGATTGAGTGGCAAGTCTCGATAGACAGAAGTCACCTCAAAATCGGTCAAGATTTTGGCTGCAATTAAGTATTTAAAGACACGTAAGGTCGAAAGGGAGTTGTTCCACAATTCACGGTTAGGCACCATATATTCAGTACGACCGCATTTTTGCCAGTCCCGGGCAGTACGTAATAATTCAAAACTTGGAATAATATGTGCCACATTATTACGGGTTAGAAATTGTTCATATTCTCGAACACGTGCATAGTTTTCACCTTGATTCAGCCATTGGCGATAAGAGGCAGGTTCAACTTTGTTTGGGATGGGGCGGGTAAAAGTGACTTGTTCTTGGGGAATGTAAATTCTTTTACCTTGCTGCTGATTTACTTTTGTCGTTGAGCTGGTACAGCCCGCCATCATCACAGGGATGATAAATAATGATAATAGACCCTGTAATTTATTTCGCATCATAAAAAGGCAGTTCAAAATCTGTAGGCGTACTATTTTAATGCAAAATAGCGCATGAATAATGATGTAATTGCAAAGAAATGTGTGGTTCAGGTATAAAAAAGACCAGTAAAACTGGCCTTTTGAATTATTTTTCTAAATATTGTAGCTTGTCTGGCTTACCATTCCATTCTTCACGGTCTGCTGGCTGTTCACCAATTTGCGTGATGTTATTACCCACCCATTTTTCTGATAATTCAGCATTGAGTTCGATAAAGACTTCTTGACCTTCTGGTAATTCATCTTCAGAGAAAATTGCATTTGCTGGGCATTCTGGTTCACATAGAGCACAGTCGATACATTCATCTGGATTGATAACAAGGAAGTTAGGACCTTCGTAGAAACAGTCTACAGGGCAAACTTCAACACAATCTTGATATTTACATTTAATACAATTTTCAGTGACAACAAAGGTCATGGCGACAGCTACCTAAAAATACGGTTTTTTGTTTGGAATGAGGTATTGTAGGCAAAAAAGGGGTAAACAAACAATTGCTTTTATTGATATTGTTTATTTATACATATGAAAAATGAATTAATATATTGATAATAAATAAAATATTTTCGGGTGCTAAGATTTTTTGACTAAAAAATAAAGTGATGGTCACCTTAATTGACCTAATCATTGCAACTGAATCTTATTTTTATTCTCAGTTAAAACAGCTAATTAACGAGGTTGAGCCATCTTCATGCTTTCATTTCTGCTTGGTTAGAACTTAAAGCGTGTAGAGCAAGTGAATGTCTTCTGGTTCTCGTTCAAACAACTGTTGATCAGGTTGTGCTAAAAGTTGAGCACCTTGTTTAAGATAAAAGTCTACAGTGCGCTTACTTGGGGTAGCGGAAATATAGAGTTGTTTTGCATTGAGTTGCTTTACAGATGCGATAGCAGCTTGCATCAACTGAGTACCGATACCTAAACCTTGGTGATCGGCATCCACATAAAAATATTGCAGTAACTTTGCTTCAGGATAATCAGCAATGTGCTGATTGGAAACGACCTGTACAGCAATCAGTCGATTAGATTCGTCAAATCCACCTACGCATAAAGCTCCTTGTTGATGTAAATTTTTGAGTAAAGGGGGATCATTTTCCAAATGATAGGCATCCCAATTTTGCTCATCATAAAAACAATCAATTAATTGTAAATTTAAACTCTGCTGTATATACATTTGAGTGATCAGTTCACGCCGACTAATCTGTTGCCAGATTAAATCAATTTCTGAGTGTTCTAGTGGCTTAAACAGAATATTAATTGTGCTTTCCCTTAAGTTGGATACTGAACAAAAATCTATTCAGTCTTTTTAGGTTGAGTGATATCAGTCAAAAATAAACAGGAAATGGTTTTGGAACAAGCTGAAATGATCAACTTGTTCCAGAAAGTACATTTAAGATTTCAGAGCAGCTTTTAGAGAATAAAGCTGCTCTAATGCCTGACGTGGTGTTAAATCATCGACATCAATTTGATGCAATAATTCTAAAGCAGGTGATGGTTTTTCAACCTCAATAACTCGCTCAATGACTTGAGTTTCGATCTCATGTTCAACAGCACTAAACAAATCATTCTGCACGCTACTTTGCAAATGTTGATGCTGTTGTTTTTCCAGAATCTTCAAACGTTTTTGTGCTTCTTTAATCACGTTAGCAGGGATACCAGCTAATTTGGCAACCTGTAAACCATGACTTTGGCTAGCTGGGCCATGTTGAACTTTATGCAGCAAAATCAAATTGCCATTGAGTTCTTGTGCGGTGACATGATAGTTATCAATGCCCGCTTCGCCACCCAATTCTGTCAATTCAAAATAATGCGTAGCAAAGAGACATAAACATTTCACCCGTTTGGTTAAATCAACTACACAGGCCCAAGCCAAAGAGAGACCGTCATAGGTACTGGTACCACGGCCAACCTCATCCATTAGCACTAAAGACTGACTGGTGGCATGGTGCAGGATCTGAGAAGTTTCAGTCATTTCCACCATAAAGGTAGATTTACCTGTTGATAAATCATCAGCAGAACCAATACGAGTAAAGATACGGTCAATCGAACCTAGTTTTGCCGATTTAGCGGGTACAAAACTACCGCAATACGCAAGCAGACTAATCAAGGCAGTCTGACGCATAAAGGTCGATTTACCGCCCATGTTTGGCCCTGTAATAATCGCCATACGATGTTGGCTATCCAGGAAGGTATCATTCGGTGTAAAAGGCGCCTTATTTAAAGCTTCAACAACAGGGTGGCGACCTGCCTGAATTTTGATACTGGTTTCAGGCGTATATTCAGGTCTAGCCCAATTGTTGAGTCGAGCTTGATGTGCAAAGTTTGCTAGCACATCAATATAGGCAATTGCAGCACTCATCATCTGTAAATGCGCAATATTTTGACGCAATTCATCGAGTAATGATTCGAACAAAAGCTTTTCACGGGCGAGGGCACGTGATTCGCTAGAAAGAACTTTATCTTCAAAGCCTTTCAGTTCAGGCGTGATATAACGCTCTGCATTTTTGAGGGTTTGACGACGAATATAGTCCGCTGGAGCTTGTTCTGCCTGCGCACGGGTGAGTTCAATATAATAACCGCTGACACGGTTGTATCCGATTTTAAGGGTATTGATCCCAGTACGTTCGCGCTCTTTTATTTCCAAGTCAATCAGGAATTGTCCCGCATGATCACGGATTTTACGTAACTCATCCAGTTCATCATCATAACCTTCTGCAATTACATTGCCATCACGTAGTAATACGGGTGGACTTTCAACAATTGCAGCCATCAAATGTTGATGCAGGCTCTTAAAGTCGCCAAGCTCTTCATCTAATTGAACTAATAACTTAGATTGCTGGGTTTTTAAAACAGGATCTAAGGCATGGCGTAGGAAAGGGATTTGTGCACAAGCTTGACGCAGTTGTACCAAATCTCGTGGACGAGCGCTGCCTAGCGCAACACGACTCAGTACACGTTCAATATCGCCAATTTCTTTTAAAACTAGACGAAGCGGTGATTCATGATAGCCCTTTAACAATTGTTCAGTTGCATCAAGACGCGCATCTAAAACCGCAGTGTCACGGATAGGCTGCATTAACGTGCGGCTTAGTAAGCGTCCGCCCATGGCAGTTTGGCAGTCATTAATCAATTGGAACAGCGATGTACCATGATCAAACAACGGTTCAATAATTTCTAAATTACGACGCGTAATTGGATCAAGTGCAATGAAGTCTGTACTTTGTTCAATTTGAATTGAACGAATATGCGGTAAAGCTGTTTTTTGGGTTTCTTTCGCATAGTGAATCAATGCCGCGGCTGCTGCTTTCGCGAGTGGAATCGGATCTAATCCAAACCCAGATAACGTTGAAACACTCAACTGATCGCACAACGTTTTTTGCGCGTTATTTAAATTAAAATCAACGTTTGGACGTTTGGTGATTGGACAGTCCAGATTTTTCTTAATCTGTTCAATAATATTTTTATCAATAAGATCTTCGTCAATGAGGATTTCGCTTGGCATTAAACGCGCCAGCTCTATTGCAAGTTGTTCCGGTTTATAGTCTTGTTGTTGAACTTTAAAAATACCTGCGCTCAAGTCGAGCAAAGCAAAACCAATTTGATTTTGTTGAATGCACAGTGCGACCAGATTTGATGATTGGTAACTGCCGAGCAGCGCATCATCGGTTAAGGTTCCTGGCGTTAAAATACGGACAACTTTACGTTCTACAGGACCTTTGCCTGTGACTTCACCGACTTGTTCACAGATCGCGACAGTACGTCCTGCTTTGACTAAACGCGCGAGATAACCTTCTGCTGCATGATAAGGAACGCCAGCCATAGGGATAGGTTGACCACTGGCTTTGCCACGATGAGTCAGGGTAATACCTAAAAGTTTGGCTGCTAAATGCGCATCTTCAAAGAATAGCTCGTAAAAGTCACCCATACGGTAGAACAGCAATGCATGCTGATAGTCTGTTTTGACTTTGAGATACTGCTGCATCATAGGGGTGTGGTTGGAAAAGTCTGCTATGCTATTATTATCTTTCATTGGTATTAAATCCTTTACTTTCAATGTGTTTGATAGTGTGTAACATAAACAGAGTATCCGAGGGTGTTGGATGGAATCTAAGCAAATACAGCCTAAGCCAAAACATTAGTATAGGTTTTAGTATAGGTTGTTTTAGTTTAAACTAGCCATCATTCCTTATCAATATTGGAAAATGGGCAGCTTGAAAGGATAACAAATAATTCAATCTTCTTGTGAGGTTTAAAGTGGTTCGTTCAATAGATCAACAAACGACAATAAAAAAAGCACTTTCAGCAAAAGCTATTGAGAAGATGAAAATTGGTGATCCTGACAAGGCAGATATTGGGGAATATGTAGGGCTACGGGTACATTGTGGCAAAACTGGAATGAAGACTTTTTTCTACCGTTATCGTAGTCCTGTGGATGATTCCATTAAACAATATAAGATTGGAAATTTTCCCCAAGTTACATTGGCAGAGGCAAGGATAGAACTCACTCGTTTAAAGGCTGAAAGAAATCAGGGGATTTGTCCAAAACATAAAAAAGAGCAGGGAAAGCTTCATCAACAGATTGAGCAAGAGCTTGCACAAAAAGATATTTCTCAACTTACTGTACACCAAATGATAGAGATGTATTTGACTGAGGTGATTGAAGATCACTGGATTATTGACCCTCGAACAGGGGAAAGGAAAAAGGTCATGGGGGTGCGTAAGCCCAAAGGTCAATCTGAAACACGACGCACCCTGTATGGCGATGCGGTACGAGTTTTGGGAAATCGTATTGCTTTGGAAGTGACCAGAAAAGATGTGGTGGCTTTAACCAAGGAAATTATTGATCGAGGTTCTAATGTGCAGGCTGGACGGGTATTGTCCGAGTTGACATTGGCTTATGAATATGCCATTGGTCTAGAGCGATTCCCTGCCAATTTTGCCAATCCTGCCTTATTAGCCAAAATGAGTATTAAGCAGTCAAGGCTGAAAGTAACTTGTAAAAAAGGCACACGAGTTTTAAATGATCAGGAATTAAAACGTGTATTGGCTTGGTTACCAACATCAGGATTTACAACACATCAAAAACATATCCTTTATTTAACGTTATGGACAGGTTGTCGTACTGGAGAATTGTGTGATGCTCAATGGAGAGATTTTGATTTAGATAAGTGTACATGGCATCTAAAAGCTTCAAAAAATAGTACTGAGCGTTATGTGCAGTTATCAAGGCAGTGTGTCAATTTTTTACGTTCTTTATATCGATCAGACAGGGAATATTTATTTACATCTTCTCGTACAGGTCTTCCTATTCAACAGAAGTCTTTGAGCGAAATGAAATGGCAACTGAAAAATCCAGATAAAGTTCAAACCAAATATCGTCCTGAGCAACTTTGGTTGGAAAACATGGATGACTGGAATCCACATGATTTACGGCGGACGGTT
The DNA here is from genome assembly GCF_037028485.1 of Acinetobacter sp. 102. NCBI lineage: Bacteria > Pseudomonadati > Pseudomonadota > Gammaproteobacteria > Moraxellales > Moraxellaceae > Acinetobacter > Acinetobacter sp. 102. Next base: position 39,436 of record NZ_JAZEZK010000006.1, on the reverse strand, counting down.
AGAACAGGTTTATCCAGATTAGGTTGTCCTACAGATATTGCCGAAGCAGTTTTGGGGCATTCTAAAAAAGGGATTGAGGGGACATACAACCTGCATAATTATGAAGCGGAATGTGCAGAGTGGTTGCAGAAGTGGGCGGATTATTTGGATGGAATTATGAATAATAATTGTTGAGAGGAAGTTATTCACTACAGTTTGACTATCACCAATCACAAAAGATTTATCAGAGCCCTTATTTGTACAAGGGCTTTTATTCCTAAAAATAAGCTATATAAATTTGCATGAATTTGGAAAATATTGATCATTTTGATTTGTTAAATATTGGATAAAAAAGATGTTTTAAATTTGATTTTTTTGGAAAAATTTTAAGTTCTAAACTTGTATTTAAAAATAATTGTAATATATTTAAATCAATTACTTATTTGAGTTTTGGTTATGGAATCTAATAAAAATACAGGAATTGAACATTCTAATTTTATTGAACAACTAAAAAATCTCTATGTAGGTACTAGTATACTAGGTAGCAATGGTGAGCAATTTTTTACTTTTCATGACGCTCTGAATGTTTATCAGTTATTGGATGGCACTATGCCTTTACTGGTTTCGAGTTATGATGGAAGTGATGAGAGCCTAGATAAATGTTTTGAAAATGAACGAGTAGAGAAACTGATCAGTGCTATAAAAAATGTAAAATTTTTCCCCAATACAAATTTGTATAAGATCAATCAAAATTATTTTTATGAATATCGAACCTTTTTAGAATTTGCCTCTCAAGTGCGTTCCAAAAAAACTATAAAAGTAGCGAATGGTAATATTCTTTTATTTGATGAAACAAAGGACTGTTGGAATTTTTCGGAAGGAAACTATGCAAAAGAATTTTTAAAAGCATATATTTATGAGCGGTATAAAAATCGCCTAAAAGTATCAAATTCGTCCAGCAGTAGAAAAAGACTTAGTGATGAACAGGATAAGAAACTTGAAAAACTCAAGCTTAGATTTGAGCAAGATACTGCTTCACTAATTACCGCTACAGGTATGCTTTATATTGTAGCTGCCAAAGTCAGCTTTAAAGATTTAACAGGTGATCCTGAAAAATTTAAGATGCTTAGTGAAGTAATAAATATTTTGATAGGAAATTTGGCAAATATAGAAAGTATTGTTCAGATACTCTACTTACCATTCTACAATGCAAATGGTCATTCAGAATATTTTGTGATTTTTTTGGTTCAATCACCAATACCTCTTGATGAAAAATATTTTATAAGACAAATAAAAAGCGAATTAGAAAAAGAGGTTGTTCTACTTAAAAAAAAGAATTTGATGCTAGGTGTAGACTGTCAAAATTTAAACGATAACTTTAGACAGACTACCTTGACACCATTTCAAGAAAAGAATTTTATTCTGGTGAATGCTTTGTCTGATTCAAATGAAATTGTAAAAAAATGGTTCTTTGATTTCCTATATCAATTAGTAAGATTTGGATGTTTATCAAATCAACATATATCCCCTAAAAAGCTTGCTGAATTGTACGTTGATCCACGTTGTTCAAAAAGCAATTCTTTTGAAATAACATATATTTTGGACTCAAAGAATGATAGGTTTCAAACACTCTTATCTATGGATCTAACAATCAAAATAAAGCATATCTGGAACATAGACCATTTGTCTTTACAAACTCAAACCTATATTCAACATGTCGCAATGATATATCGAGAGCATTTTGCAGCGTGGGGTGTGGAATATTATTTTGATTTGGCGATTCAAATTGAAATTTTTATTATGTCTTTACGAGAAAGTCCTTATGATGCTTTTAGTCCAATGCTTGAGGTGACACGGAAAAGAGCTAGGCAGTTGATAGATTTTGAACGAACCGTTACACGCCAGCTTTTACAATTTTGTGAGATATTCAAAAATCGAATCGACTTAGATAATTTACAGCAGAAACTAAAAAATCACACTCTAACTCGAACGCTGAACTTCTTTCTAGGGATTTATCAAAGCCAAAAACAGGATTATCGTGTTTCAGGAACGCTAGATTTATTTCTTGGGCAAGATATTGAAAATGAAAGATTTAGAGATAAATTAGACAAGCTTGTAGGGGAGTATAAATTTAAAGAACCAATATTTTATGGTTCAGATATTTTTAAACAAAAACTTACAACTAAAAATCAAAGAATGCCAATGGATGAGTTTCAAGATACTCACTTATCAAGTGAGGTATTGGAAAGAATTTCATCTGACCAATTGATAGATGTTACAGAAGAAAAGCTAAATATTGAAAATCAGGATGATTCATTTGTTGAGCAATTGGATAAACAGAATATTGTTAAGTTACCTGAAAAAAAAGAAACACTTAGGAATTTTGATGATCAAGGTTATAGACTAATTCATATGCAACGTCATGGCAGTCGGCTTACAAAAGTTCAAATGATGCTTAAAAATGCCATGAAAACAGATGTAGTCATCCTACGCTGTATATTTTCTTGTGATTCCTCTAAAACTTTGGAACATGGAGGAATTAGTCGAATTTTCTCAAGTATGCTGCAATCCAATAAAAAGAATGCACCATTTTCTTCCATAACTGCCTATTTAGGCTACTGGGAGGGAGCCAGAAGAACTTCTGATGGTAACCATATTAAAGACTACGCTGCAAATGTCATGTTCATGTTTAAGGCTCAAGTATTAATTGATTTCCCAGACATATTAAGTGAAATAGCTAATGCTTGGAGAACTGCTTGTAGACAGTACGAACGAGACTCAAATTTATTGGAATCTATTGTTGGGAATGTAGAACCGCATATTTTAGCCTATTCGATTGAGGGGTTGAATTGTGAGCAGTTGTTTGCTGAGACAACTGATAAGAAATTAGTAAAAGACATTATTCATCATTTCTCAAACTTTATGGTTTATCAAGATTTGTTGGATGATGAGATTTATCAACAATTGCCAAAATGGTTAATCAAGAAAACTGGTACAGCCAATAAACCGAAAGCAAGAAAATCAGCAATAAAAATAACTTAACTTTAGCTTCCATTTTCCTCTATAAAATCATGCGGATCAGTGTGATTTTACCCATTTGCTATAGAAGTAGAGATTACTGATTTTTAGGCATGGTGATGGATGTTTTGTAAGCTGGTTTTTACTAGGAATAATTTATAATATATTATTTATTAAATACTTAAATCTATATACACCATCATCATACCCAAGATGATGATGGATTATCATGAAAAGAATAACCTATGAATTGATCTGAATTATAAAAATACAGAACCAACACTCTTATGAACGTTACCATAGGAGTACTCACATGAACGAAGCACAAACTTTACTTGATATTGAAAACTTCATGTTATCAGTAAGCAGAAGAAATTATCACTGGAAAGACTTTGCATCTGATTATGGACAGTGGCTAGATGATGCACGGTTTGTTTATGATGATGAGCTTGAATATAGCCCTTTGATTCAAGCTTATTTTGATCTGATGCCTGAGCGGATAGATTGGTGTAATCAGGATATTTTTGATGATCGTTGTACCTTCAAGAATTTTCAGGGAAGTCTTAGAATGCGTCAGCAGTATTTCCTCAATGATTTTACAGATAAGGTTGAGGATAATTTAGCTCAGTTCTCGTCCTATTTTGATCAACTGTTTCAGAAACATTGTAAGCTATTACTGGTGCGGGTAGATTTATACTATTTATTTGAACATAGTCCATCTATTCGGGAGTTTGATCGGGATATCAAAAAGCTGATCAATCGTATCCAAAATAAAGATACTATTTTTAAAGATCAAGTTGGCTATGCCTATCGATTGGAGCAAGGTGGCAAGAGCAAAGGATATCATTGTCATTTATTGGTTATTTATAATGGTTCTATTCGTCGTCGGGATAGTTATTATGGGCAGGCGATTGGTGAATTATGGCAGGATCACATTACACAGGGTTGTGGTTATTTTTATAATGGTAATCAAGAATCGCACAAGAAATATTATGAATCACAGGGTAAGTTGGGCATTGGCAAGCTTGAGCGCAAGGATGCAGAGGGTCTAGGGAATGTTCGCTTGACTAATGCCCTGAAAGCCATTCGATACTTGGCAGAGCCAGAAAAGAATCATCAATATCTACGAGTACGTCTGAACAAGATGAGAGCGTTTAGCAAAGCACTGTTCAAACCACCCGCTCGCCATAAATCCAAACACTGATCCCAAAAAATCATAGATATACATCATTAACATGAAGATTGAATGTTTTCTTTTCTCCTTACATTCAAAAACATAGGCTTATTAATCGATAAGCCTTTTTTCATTTAATGAGGATGATCTTATGAATATTACATGTCCATATTGCTATTCAGACAATGTCAGCCGTGCAAGCGCACAGCCATCAGGCATTAACAATTTTTCATCTATGGCAGGTGCAGGCATTGGTGCAAGCATTGCAAAAAGTTTGCCTACACCATTTCCACCATTACTGGGTGGATTGGCAGGTGCAGTGTTGGGTGGTTTGCTAGATAGTCTGGTTCAACCATCCCAACCACAGCAGCCCACTGGCTATTTCCATTGCAACAATTGTCAATGCAATTTCAACTAGGGACAGGAGAAATCATCATGGCACATCAACTTGAACAAATGGCGTATGTCGGTGAAACCCCTTGGCATGGTCTAGGTAATCAGCTTACCCAAGATCAGCCAATCGAAGTCTGGGCACAACAGGCAGGTATGGACTGGCGAATTGAATCATCTGATGTTAGCTATATGGCTCAGAATGAGAAAGGTCAGAGTATTATTATGCCTTTTGAAGAGCAGCGGGTTTTGTATCGATCAGATACCCATGCACCGTTATCTGTGGTTAGCCAACGCTTTCAGGAAGTACAACCGAGTTCTATCTTGGAGTTCTATAGAGACTTAACTGAACAATCAGGCTTTGAGCTTGAAACAGCAGGTGTACTTAAAGGCGGCAAGAAATTCTGGGCATTGGCTCGAACAGGGCAGACCACAGCCTTAAAGGGCAAGGATGTCAGTAATGGTTATATCCTATTAGCAACTGCCTGTGACGGAACACTTGCTACAACGGCTCAATTCACTTCAATTCGAGTGGTCTGTAATAATACTTTGACAATTGCTCTAAAAGGACAGAGCAGCGCAGGCGTTATTAAAGTTCCACACAGTACCAAGTTTGATGCAGAAAAAGTTAAACAGCAACTGGGTATATCTGTTCGTGTATGGGATGAGCATATGTACGAGATGAAGCAGCTCAGTCAACGGAAAGTGACGCAGCAGGAGGCCGCAGCTTACTTTGATGCTGTGTTTAATAATACCAGTCTTAGTATTGCGGATCAGGATGAAAGCATTATTCAGTTTTATCGCAATGTTGCAGTTCCCAATCAAACTAACTCATCTCGATCAGACAGTAAAACCGAACCGAATGGACGAGCTATGTCTAAAGTCATGACGATGTTTAATGGACATGGGCGTGGGGCAGAACTCAGTTCAGCTAAAGATACAGCTTACGGTTTACTTTGTGCCATTACGGAGTTCTGTGACCACGAACGACGAGCGATGAGTACCGACCATCGACTGGATTCTGCTTGGTTTGGTATGGGGGCAGCGATTAAGCAACGAGGCTTGGAACAAGCGTTAAGAATGGTAGCTTAAATTTAACTCAGCATAAGTAAGGGGGGAGTGAATAAATAGCCTAAGTTGAACTTTCCTAAATTAATCAATTTCAATGAGTCATTTTTCCTTTTGCCGCACCTCCCCCAGGTGCGGCTTTTTTTATGCCCAAATTTTAATTTTTTACAGATATGGAGAATATGATGAATCCAAATACACAAACCCCGTCAAGTCATGCAATCGGTCATTTACCTTTAACCATAAATCCACCACAAACGGCTTTGACTTCTAGATCACAGCAAACTTCAGCTAAACGTTTGGCTAAAACCAAAGGTATGAATCGAGAACAATGGTTACAGATAAGAAAACAAGGCATTGGAAGTAGCGATGCCGCAGCAGCATGTGGTTTAAATCCTCATATGTCGATGCTAGAACTGTGGATGATTAAAACAGGTCGAATGCAAGCCCCTCCAGATCAACCGCTTAAAAACCGTTATTCACCGCTGTATTGGGGCAATAAGCTCGAACCATTGATTGCGGATTACTATCGGCAGCGTACAGGCAATAAGGTTCGTCGGGTCAATGCTGTATTACAGCATCCTGATGAAGACAAAGCCTTTATGTTAGCCAATCTGGATTATGCAGTAGTGGGCAGTGATGAAGTGCAGCTTCTGGAATGTAAATCTGTAGGAGAGTGGGGAACCAAACATTGGCGTGAAGGTGTACCTTTATACGTGATTATTCAGGTACAGCATCAATTGGCAGTGACAGGTAAACAAGCAGCACATATCTGTACCTTAGTCTGCGGACATGAAGCCAAGATATTTAAAGTTGAACGTAATGAAATTGTGATCAATCGACTGATTGCTTCAGAAAGAATCTTCTGGTCCTGTGTAGAAAACGATATACCACCGCATATCGATGCCAGTGATTCAGCAGCAAAAGCCTTGCAGCTTTTATATCCGCAGCATATTCCTTTACAAACAGTAGATCTGTCTACTTTGTCGGGAGCAGATCAACTATTTACTGATCTACTCACTGAGGAAAAGCATCTGGCACATCATCAAACCAAATATGACTATCTCAAACATCGTATTCAGATATTAATGAAGGATGCAGAAAAAGCCATATTTAGTCAGGGCAGTGTGACATGGAAGAAATCCAAGGATAGTGTGGTTTTAGACCAGAAAGCATTGCTCCAAGCGCAGCCCGAATTACTACAACAGTACCCCCAATCTCGTATTGGTAGCCGCAGATTTAACATTCATCCACGTCCCTAAACAACCCTAGTAAAACCCCTTAAACCTAAAAAAGCGCAAAGCCACCCCACTTGCCCTCCCTCCATGTAACGGAGAAAGGGCGTTGGAGCAGCTTTGCGTAAATCTTTGATGCACTCAATCTCTTATGACCGAAGAATAACGAAAGGTGATTGATCAGGCTGAACAGAAATAGGTGAAGAGGCGGTGCTTTACGGTAAATACCGTGACTTCGTAAATATTAAACAAAACAAGGATTCACCTCATGATTAAAGGTCTAGCAATCACTCCGCCTGTACTTGGACGTATTAGTATTGGCAAGATCGTTGAAAAGAATGGCAAACGACTCCCTGAAAAGGATGATCAATTTACCATTACCAGCCAAATCCAAAATAAGGATGGTTGGGTTAAACATCCTCTCGATGAACAGCTTCGTGCCAAAGCTCCCAATCAAAACCAGAAATTGAGGACCATTCCAGTCCGCATGATCTTTAATGATCCCGATCTAAATCTAAGAGCAGAATACACTTTATTTGACCGACAGACAGGACGACCATTGTGTACAGGCAACGGTGAAACTTGTCAGCGACTTGGGCAGAATGGTATTGAGCAACATCCATGCCCATCTCCTGACTTATGTCCACTGGCACACGGCGGACTATGTAAACCCTATGGCAGACTCTACGTCAACTTAGATGAATCCGATGAATTTGGCACATTTATCTTTAGAACCACAGGTTTTAATAGTATTCGTACTTTGGCGGCAAGATTGAGTTATTACCATGCTGCATCAGGTGATTTACTGTCATGTTTGCCTTTGCAACTCACTCTGAGAGGCAAGAGCACCACACAAAGTTATCGAACTCCTATCTACTACGTGGACTTAACTTTACGTGATGGTACTAATTTGCAGGATGCCATTACCTCAGCCCATCAGATTGATCAGCAAAGCAAGGCAGCAGGGTTTTATCAAGAAGCTTTAGATCATGTCGCGCGGCAGGGTTATGGTAATGCTAGCTTTGAGGTGGGAGGTGAAGAGGGATTGGATATTGTTGAGGAGTTTTATAATGATCAGCAAAATGCGGTTGAGGTACAGCCCAATGTGGAATCAACCGTCTCAATTGCTAAAACTGCCAATGATATAAAACAAGGGCTTAAACAAAGTGTACGGGCAGTAAATTAGGTCTGAGTCATTGGTAGAAAAATACAGAGCTCGGTTTTGTATTGAGAGAACGACCTCTCAATCACAAACTGGGAGTAACAAAATAATGTCATCCAATAAATACCCATATCAGATTTTTAAGATCGAAACAGTGAGTAAAATTATTGATTTAAGTCGTTCAACGATTTATGAGCTGATCAATCCTAAATCCAAATATTACGATCCAAGTTTTCCTAAACCTCTCCATTTGACCCAGAATCGGATTGGTTGGATTTCGCAGGAAATTTACGATTGGTTGGAGCTGAAAATCGCTCAGCGAGAAAAGTAAGGGGAAAATGATCCCCTTATTTTTTGCATGATACTCACTCAACTTAAAGATAGTCAGTCACGATGGTTATTGTTTCTGGTTTTTTAGTGCTCGAGCAAGTTCAGGCAATTCATGGGATTCTAAAATTACAGCAAGTTGTTCCAACACAGATTGTGCTTCTTTTTCATCTAGATTAAACGCATCTCGATATATTTCATTGACGCTATCACCAATATGATTGATAAGTTGCCCAACAATTGAAGGACGCATTGCGCCCAAATGACCGTCTGAATTGAAAATATCTAAAATACTTTTTTCTGGGTTCTGCATAGTTTTATTGGCAGTGATCAATTTTGCTTTTTCAAATAAAGGATTTAATTCAGTCAGTATATGTTCTGGCAAGACATCTCGAAGCTCTTTATTGACCAGATGTAGAATAACTGCTTGGGGAAGGCTTAGACCTTTTATGGTGGTTTCAACTTTTTTCCAACGCCAGTTATGTGGCATACAGTCACGGCGGCACTCTAAAGGAAATAATTTTTCTAGTAAATTTAGATCACGTTGGACAGTACGTTGTGTAGTTTCTATCCCTTGTTGATATAAATGTTCTTCAACTTCGGTAGTAGTGACATAGGTATTACTTAATAGGAATTGAATAATTTTCCATTGCCGAGTGATGACCTTTGATGATTGTTGGCTCATGATTTGCTCAAATAGTTTTTACTAAGTGTAATTATTTTTTTAAATAAGATTAATAGGATAACGTGTTGAGTAGGTCATAGTTTGACGTACTTGAATCATTGAGTTGATCTATAATTATTAAGTGTTGAGAAAAAGCATTATTTTTAAAGTTATTTTGAAATAGGGACACGACCTGTCCCTAGTAGAGGTTAGGATATCGCGGAATCTAATTTTTTTGAGATTGGTTTGCAAGAGAATGTTTAAGAATTAAATCAATACCTAAATGGGGATCAATGCCGAGTTCAGTGCAATACCAGACAAATTCAACAACATCTAATCGACGTTCACCATCTTCAATCCGTTGAATAAATGAATGTGGTTTTTTAATGCGGTGAGCAAGGCTACGCATTGTTAGGTTCTGCGCTTTACGCTGGCTTTTGAGCCAGTCTCGTAAAGCAATCATTTCGTCTGTATGAATGCTTTTAGTCATTGTACCTATTTATGATACATTGACCTTTGTACTCAAATTGGGTACATTGATGTATTGTTTTTGTTGTGTTTGTAAAATGTTCATTTTATGTTAATTTGTGTGCAGTTATACAAATAACTAAAAAATAGACTTTGAAATGAAAAAGGGACATAACCTGTCTATTTGATCAACATAATGATTAAAAGATAGGAAAAGATAGATTTATATATGCAAGTAATCATGCAAAATAAAAATGAGACTTTAGCCAACCGTTTGATCGATATTCTTACAAGGCTAAACTCAGGGGAAAAACTGACCATCAATATGTTGGCAGAAATTTATGATGCGCATCCTAAAACGATTCGACGTGATCTGGTTCGCCTAGAAAGCTGTAATTTACCTATCCAAAAAGAGGGCAAATATTTTTATTTAGACCCGACTTATTTAGGTAAGTTGAAATTAAAAGATATTCAGTCTTTTGCTCGTATATCTGGGATTCGACATCTATATCCTAAGCTTGATGTTTCGTTTATACGTGAGCTTTTGGATAGTCGTGTTTATGATGCCAAAGGTTATTTTGTTGAAGATGCCTCACAGTTTAAAACCTTATTTGAAGTATTTGGTGAAGCTATTCGTAAGCATCAACAAATAGGTTTTATTTATAAAGGTGAACCTCGTGTCGTTGAACCTTATAAATTAGTTCATCATCACGGTTGTTGGTATTTGGCAGCAGTGCGTAAAGATATTTTGCGTGCCTATCGTTTAAGTCGCATTGAATTATCAGCACATCCACATGATCTTTTAGGCTTTGAACCTAATGCAAAAATTTTGACTCAACTAGAGGATGAAGAAAGTATTTGGTTTGGTCAGGAGAAGCAGGAAATTATTTTAACTGTTCATGTTGATGTCGCTTTGCACTTTCAGCAAAGGCAACTCTTGCCTGAACAGCAGATCATTAAAAAACTGGATGATGGTGGATTATTGTTGTCTAGTCGGATTACGCATATTACCCAAATTTTGCCTTTGGTTCGTTATTGGATTCCACATCTTAAAATTGTGAATCCAGAGGGGCTACAGGATGAGATAGAAATGGGGCTCAAAGAATATTTAGATATTAAATATTAGAAGAAGAATAAGCCTGCACGACCACAAACGATGAAAGTGTTATGGCGATTCTGATAGACCGAAGTTTGTGTTTTTGTACTAAGAGGGATGACATTCTATATTTTCCAATAAGTAAAGATGTAAGTTGATGGATTTATGGATATTTTAGACATATTTAAAAATATAAAGAGATGGTTTTAATGAAGATCAGATTTTTTAAAGGATTCTGGAAAATGAGCAATAATAAAGTTGAGCTATTGACTGTTGTTGATGAACAAACAGATTTGGAAAAAGCTAGACAGCGTTTACAACAGTTTCAATCTGAACGTGAGCAAAAGGTGGATCAAAATATAGAAAATGTTGTCTCAGAAGATAAAATTCAAGACTTTTTTGCAATAACAGAACCTACTGTAACCTTAGATAATGACGTGATTTTATCGGCTACAACTCGTGTTCAGTTGGATGAGGGTATTGCTAAATTAAAATTTCATAAAACTATATATGAAGAATGGAACTTTGGTTCAGTTGATAAGCAAGGACGCAGTGTTATTTTAAACTTTTTTGGTGCGCCAGGGACAGGAAAAACTTTAACAGCAGAAGCCTTTGCTGGAAGTTTAAAGCAAAATATTATTAAGTTGGGAATAGCTGAACTCGAAAGTAAGTTTATGGGCGAAACTTCAAAAAATATTCAAGCTGTTTTCAAGGCTGCAACAGAAGCAAATGCGGTTCTATTTTTTGATGAAGCTGATACGTTATTAGGAAAGCGGTTATCTGCGGTAACGCAAGGGATTGACAATGAGGTGAATGCCATGCGTTCAACTTTATTAATTGAATTGGAAAAATTTAACGGAATCGCTATTTTTGCTACTAACTTTGCTAAAAATTATGATGAAGCTTTCAGAAGTAGAATTAGTCATCATATACATTTTGATTTACCTGATTTGGATGCACGTAAACATTTATGGTCAAAAATGCTAGTGGAACAAATTCCATTACATGAAACACGAGAAGAACTTATTAGTTGGGCAGCTGAATTATCAGAAGGTTTTTCCGGACGTGAGATTCGCACTTGTATGCGATTGGTATTACCAAAAGCCCTGTTGGAAGCAGAGCTTGGACAAGAAGAGCCTAAGTTAAAGCTGGAGCAGTTAAAAGAAGTCATCCATCGTGTTAACCATGCCAAATCAGAAGTTGCAAGTAAAAATAATGCAATAAGTAGTGATGAAGTACGTTCAGCAAAATCGTTACTTGGTATTAAAAATTAATTTTTAGAAGGGGGTAATTATGGGTTTCTGGAGTTCTGTTGGTTCAGCGTTTTCTTCGGCGGCTAGAAGTGTTAGTTCAGCAGTTTCATCTGTAGGAAGAGGCATGACATCACTTGCAGGTAAGGTTTGGGATACAGCCAAAAGTGCGGCTAGTAGTGCGGTAGGTTGGCTCGCTGATAAAGCAGAGAATTTCGTTGGTACTGTTAAAGATATCTGGAAAACTGCAAAACCTTGGGTGGAAATGCTAGCACCTTATATTGCTAAAGGGATTGCCTTGTTACCTTTTCCCTGGGCAGAAGGTGTTGCAAAGGCTGTCGAAAAAGGCATTCAAGATTTACTAGCTTTAGAAAATAGCCCAATTCTAAAAAAAGTCGAACAAGCGATCATATGGGCATCTAAGGCCGCTCAAAATTTTCGTGAGAAATTCTTAGATAAAGAAGAAGTTGAAGAAGCAGAACAACGTAAACGTGATATGCAAGAAGCAATGGATGCAATGGTTAACGAAGAACAACGACAGTCTATTAGGTTTGCTGCGGTCATTAATGACTATATTTTAGTCCAAACGCGCATCCAAGGTATTTTAGCTCGAGATGAAATCAGTGATTTTGAACATTATCTACGCTTACGTGCAACCCAGAAATTACTCAAAGCAGCGGAAAAAACACTAAGTACTGCGCAGAGTTTGAGTGAAATTACAGCCGATGATTCATTCTTACTGACTGTTGGGGCAGATCTTCTAGCAGATAATCCACAATTATCAGATGCAAATGCAGAACGTCTAGACAAGATTATTAAACGACGTTTTAATGGTAAGTCATTAATTCCTTTTGTATTTGAGGAGTTAATTCGTGCATGGGAAACTAAATATCAAAACATGGAAGCTAAATGGGAAAAACTTAATAGGGATACAGCTGCTTTAAAACGTGAAATGAAACAATTAGAAGTAAAACTGAAAATTGAGCCTTTGACTTCTGAAGAAGAAATTAAATTAACTGACTTTAAAAATGAACTTGCAATAGCAAATAATAATTTAAAGTACCAAGCCCAAGAAAACCGTGCTATGCAAAGCTATGTGCATGCTGCTGAAGGATTTCTACAAGTCTTAGAAAAATCAGCAGAGGAATTTGAAGCTGAAGGAAGGGATTACATTGTTGAAGATGTTGCAGAGGTAGGTAAATTATTAATCGACTGTGCTCAAAATAATAAACAGTGGGATGAATTAACAGAAGATGAGCAAATGCTAATTACTGATTATGCTAATATTTTTGCAGAAGATAGTAAAAAACGTAATCAAGATTTGATAGAAGCTGAGGTTGCGTAATGGATATTCTAAGTATTTTAAATTTTTTATTACCAATTCATGTATCACCAATAAAAGTAGAAACTTTACCTATTTTATTTTTTATTATAATTTGGTCTTTGTTTATTTGGACCGTATTCCATGTCTATAAAAAGGCTAAACCTGAGAACTGGGAAAATAACTGGTATGGCGGAAATAAAGGTGATAAAGGGAAAAAACTAGATGCTGAACATAGTTCGGTAATGGAAATCAGTGAAGCAGTAGCGACTTCTTCAGAAAAATTGGCTGATATTATGCCTGGTATGATTTTAATTATTGGTTTGCTTGGAACTTTTTTAGGTCTAGGTTTAGCCCTTGATAAGGCATCTTCAATTTTAACAAATGCTAATGCCATTAGTAATATGGATGCATCAATGGCACAGTTGATGGGTATGCTTGAAGGCCTGGGAACAAAATTTAAAACATCAACATGGGGGCTGTTAGCTTTTATTTTATTAAAAGTCATCTTATCTAAAAATGGCTATGAAGAGCGCAGATTGCGCTGGTCAATTGAAAAAGTTAAAAGCGAACTAGACGTTGTTCGTGAGCAAAAAGTACAAGAAGATAGGGCAAATAATCAAAAAATTATTGATTGTATGCAAACACTTGCTATGCAATTTGAAAAAACGGTGGAAATTAATCAGGATTCCAATAAAGAGCAACTGAAACAGTTATCACAGTTTAGCCAAGATACTGTTTCGGCTATTCGATTAAGCCATGAAGATCAATCAAAATTACTTAATCAGACTCAGAGCAATCAGATTGAACATATTAAGCTTATTAAATATCAAGCATTATCATTTGAAAAAATTCTAAATAGTTTATCTGAAAAATATGATCAAATGATTAAAAGTATAGATTTACAACATCACGAAAATAAATGCTTTTTTAAGGATTTAGTTCAACAAGGTAAAGATACTCGAGATGCTATGGTGGGATTTATTGAAAAAAATGAATTGACTGTTGATAAGTTGGGATTGGCAGCATCAGGTATGTCTAAGGCAGCATCAGACATGGGCGTTTCTGCAACACATCTACAGGATGTGATTAGTTCTTTCCGTACTAATATGGAAGATGTAGTTGACCTAATGAAAAAAGACCTAAATGCAACTATTGCAGGCATGAATACGAGTTTTAGTAAAAACATGGCGGAGATGTCAAATGGGCTAAGTACAGCAACTAAAGATATTTCAATGGCAGTTGATAGTTTGTCGGTTAGTGTTGATAAAACTATGATGGATGTAACTAGCACAATTAATACATCGATGGATATTCAGAAAAAATCATATGCAACTTTTATTGAAACTAGTGAGCATTTAAATGAAAATGTCATCGGCATGACTCAGCTTGTCGAGAGACTCTCAGGTGATATTACTGGCGGGTTAAAAGCAGTGTCTGAAAGTAATCGTAATATGATTAGTCTAGCAAAGAAAACAGATAGTATTTTAGAGTCTATAGAAAGTATTGAGGTACTTGCAGAATTAAAACCAACTTTGGATAATTTGGCGAAAAGTCTAGAAATACAAAAAGATGTATTACAACGATTAGGCAATAATACAGCTCTTTCAACGTTAGCTAATCAGAAAAATAAATCCTTAAACAAATCTAACCGTTCTACTAATATAACTAAAAGCTTATTTGGTATAAAAGGAGAAAATGGTGAAGGATAAGCCTAATGAATGGATTTCTATATCCGATTTGATGGCTGGAGTGATGGCAGTAGTGATGTTACTGCTCGTTATGTCGGTGCTTCAAAAGTCGTATGCTGAGTTAAAGCACAAACAAGAACTTGAGCAGGGTGGGGCAGCACAACAAAAACGTATTGCTGAAATGTTAAATGAACTCAAAAAATCTGTTGAAGAAAATGGTGCTAGCAATCTAATTTTATTTGATATTGCAGATGGTCGCATAACTTTGAAAGATAACATTTTTGAAAAAGGCAGTGCTTGTATTACCCCTTTAGCGGCACAAGCTTTTAAGAATATTGATGTAAAAATATCAACATTTTTAAAAGAAAATCCTTATGCTGCAATTTATGTTGAAGGACATACAGATAGTCTTCCAGTATCTCGTCCAGTAACTGACTTTGCTCGCTTTTGTACAGTTTATGATGATAACTTTACTTTATCAGCCGCAAGGGCAAGAGAGGCACGGAAATTGTTAATTTCACAGCTTGATGAGACTCAGTCAAGAAAGCTAATCGTTGCTGGATTTGGAGATTCACATCCTTTGCAAGGAATGGACTCCACTGATGGGCGAAATCGAAGAGTTGAAATTCAGTTTAGTGTGGTTGCTAAAAATTAAGTGCGGTTTATATCCGTTATAACGAGCGGACTAAATTGATTGATCATTTTAATAGCCAAGGATACTTATATCAGTCTTAAACCACTGAAAAGTATTGAGTCTTAACTTGAAAAAAGAAAGCAGAGCTACAGGTGCAATTAGAGCCATTTTCAAATATTGATTTTTAACTTTTATATTAATTAGATTGTCAGATGAAGTGCAACAGAGATTAACTTATTGGGAAGAAGCACACATCAATCAAGAGCTATATCAATATCTAGGAAAGTCCATACCATTTAAAAATGAAAAAAAGTTTGATGATTTCATGATGGATAGTACGGATTTTATACTTTAAAATTTTTTATGGAGTTAAATGTGTCAGATCAAGAATTTGAACAAGCAAAAGCTGAAGCTAAAGCATTAGCGCGTAAAGTGCATGATGCTGCTCTAATTATTGCAATGGATGGGCGGCCAATTAATAAAAATTGGATAAATGAGGGAAGCTATGTAGACATGAATGAAGCTACAAAAAAGTGGGAGAAATGTACGATTAACCTCAAAGTTAAGAGTGCTCACAGCTACCATGAGTGGATTGATATAACATTAGATGATGGTACTGTTATTCTGAATACGGACGATTATATTAGTGGGAGCGGTAATAGCGAATTTAATGTAGAGACTTTCCGTAATGGAGCTTGGGTTGAGCGTTTCATCACTTATTCTAAGGACGGTGTCGAGGCTGAACGTGAAAAACAAAAGCAAGCAGAGTTACAAGAGAAATTAAAACCATTTGCAAGTATTGATTTTTAAATTTTATATTTTAACTTATGCTAAAAGAAGTAATGAAATGAAATTCATTACTTCTTTTTTATAAAAGGACACAACCTGTCCACTCCATGCCCAATAATAAAGCCTTATCAAAATGATAATTCAATAAGGGGCTTATTCAATGAAAATATCAAAATCTGTCTTGTTCGCAAGTTTACTTGCTGCAACTACATCTGTTCTTGCAGATGAGTTTATTTCTGCCAATGGGGTGAAGCTTACAGTAGGTGATTCACTAAAAACAGTTACAAGCAAACTAGGGAAACCTTCAGAGAAAGCAGCAGGGTTGATTATCTGGAAACTAAAAAATGGTAATAAAGTTGCAGCTAGTTTTGACCAATATGGTCTAAGCAATGCAACATTAAGTGGAAATGTGTCTACTGATTATTTATATACGGATGGCATTAAGGTTTTCCTCAATAAAGAAAGCATCAACAGCATTGAGAAAAAACTTAAGTATGGTTGCTATCATGAGGGATGGGGTGAGGGCGCAATTGCAGACTATGTAGTGAGAAGTGGTCCAGAGGGTTCAATCAATTTAATTTTTAATACTTGGGGTGGAGATATCACAACCAAGCAATTAAAAAGCCAGAAAGTATCAGCACTCAGCTTGGGTGATGATGAACCATTTGGTGAACAAAAATATTGTCATTATCGATAAATAACTAAAAGGACTTTTGACATGAAAAAATTAATCATTGGATTCGCCGTTGCTTTCTGTAGCCATTCAGTATTTGCAGCTTGTCCAAGCCAGAGCAAAATGGTATTCAACTGTACAACGACCAATAACAAAGTGATTCAGGTCTGTGATGCAGGCAATACCATCAGCTATTCATTTGGTAAAGCAAATACTAAACCTGAGTTGGCGATCACAGTTCCTCGCAATAACGTCACCACTTTTCAATGGCAGGGTATTGGGCGATATGAAAATTATGCAATTAATATCCCAAATGGAAAAACTATATATCGGGTTAATGACAGTCTGGATAAAATGACGAGAGAATATACTGCTGGTGTTGAAGTCAGCAATAATGACAAATTACTTGCTACCGTAGAATGTGCTGCTAATAAAAAAATAACCAGTAAAATTCAGGGCATCAAACTTCGTCCTGAAATGTAATTCCTTTTTAATTTTTCTATGAGTTCTTATTTCATTTTCTCGAAATAAGAACTCTAATTCTCTTTAAAAATAAAAGGTGATCCAATGAGATTATACTATCTTATCGGGAGTCTGTTGCTTATCGCTGGGTGTCAGGATGCCTCAAACAATAAGCCAAATGTAGAATCCACTGAAAAAGCTGAAGTGATTCAGGAAACACAACCTGTTAATGATACCGATGATCAATATAGTGCAGACGGCTTAACCCGTTATGAAAATGAAAGTGTAGAGGAAATGGAAATACCACAAATTCCCGAAGAAGCACCTGTACGAATCGACTTACAATTAAATCCCGCATGGGCTGAATATGGCTTAGGTATGATTGATGTGCAGTCCACAACAGATCAGGTGGTGATTGACAAAGTTATTCTCAATCGGGGACAGTGTAGTGCAATTGATAATTCAATTAAAATGCCTGTTACTTTGAGCTTTGGTCATACTTATCGAGGCTATATTAATAACTGTAGCTTGGATAAAATCATTGAAATTCAGATTAATACAAATTTAGGTAACTGGACATTCAAAAGATAAAAAAGGGGGGAATACCAATATTGGCATTCCCCCCTTTTTTTAATTATGAATTGGCAAGTAAAGCTAGCTTTTTACCAACCAAGGCATAGGATTGGGTATTCACAATTGATGGGCAGCAAGAGGGATCATCCTCTGCATATTCATGATTCTCAATTGTAATAATACCATCTTTACTAATGTTAGTTACTTTGGCATCCAAACCCAGATTGAGATCAGTAATAAAATTAATCTGATCTTGTTGGTTCGTGGTAAAAATAAAAACTTCATAGGTCATGGTTGTTGAATGGCAGTTTGTTTCCTCACAAAAACTAGCCTCAACAACGTAATCAGTCTTTCCATCCTGATTGAGATCAGACTTGATAATATTTTTTGAGTTTAAGGCATATTTATAATAATCATCGTCAGAAGCAGAACGTCGGGATTCTTCATTTAGGAATTTGATAGATTCAGTAACCTTATTGTCAACCAAAGTTTCAATGCCTTGAAGAGGGGACTTATTCTGAATAGCCATTTCTGCTTGAACTTTAACTGATTGTTCATTTTCAGCTTGTGGCAGAACTTTTTTAATATTGTCACATGCTGTTAAGAGCGTTGCGCTGCTGAGTAGCACCAGAGTAAAAATTAAAGGCTTCATGTAGGATTCCATTAAAATGACCTATATCATTTAAAATATCGTGATATAAGTCATTGGTAAATATTTAGTTTTTTGGAGGGTGAATGGTTCTAATGACACGTTCGTTATGTTGCCGTAAAGGTAACGGGGCTAATCGTGAAATGATTAAAAGGGCGATAAAACCAATAAAAGGTGTAAATATTGCTGATACCAAAAACCAGAATAAAAAAGATCGACCTTGACTATTGGCATACAAAGCAATCAGTGCTGAAAAGAACAATAAAATGATAAAAGCCATAGATTCACCTTTAAGATATAGCCCTTACGCCAATATCTCTTGATAGAAAAGAATTGGCGTTATTTGTGATTATTTTGTTGGTTCACCATATTGATTATTATTGCTTTCCCCAGATTGAGCCCACCAAATGATTAAAGGAATGATTCCAATAATTGTTAGACTAATAAGATACCACCATCCAGAGCGGTTTGTGTCATGGAGTCTACGAGCAGAAACGGCTAAAAATGGAATAGTTAATGCTAGGGTTGTAATGACATAAAATAAAATTTCTGTTCCTAAAATAGCATCAATGATCATTGATAGAACATTACATATCACTAAACCCAGATAAAAAAACCAAAATTCTTTTCGTCTCGCACGACCATTAAAATTGGCATAATTTTTTAAACACTTTATAAACCAGTCAAAAAGATTAAAACATTCTTCAGATTTTTCTGAGTAAGACGTGCTTAAATTAGTGGGGTTATTTGTTCCCAAAGCTTTATAAATGGCAGTAGCTTGATTCAAACTGTTGACATCGAAATCTACTTTCATACCACGTTGAGGTAATGCTGCTTCTTTCCACTCACTACCGAGGAAATGATATCGAGCAGCATCATCCCCTGAAATAACCCCAGTATTGGTTTGAACTGAAAAATCTAAAATTGTACCTTTCATGTTTGACTCCACGTTGAACAAGTATGTTTTGTTTTTTTATGGAGTTATGATGCAGAGTCAGTAGGACAGGTGATGTCCCATATTGAAAAATAAATAAAAATTTTAAGAAACTGAGCTTAAATTCTGTTTTTGAGAGGCTCATTTAATAAGGCCCTAAAAACCTTACACCATTAAAATGAATCAAATGAGTTGGGGCATCTGCGACCCAGACTTCCGTTTCCCACGCAATATCACCTAAATATTTACGCATAATAGCACGGTCAGGGAAGGCAGTGACATACACTAAACCAGCAGATGATTTTGCAAATAACTGAGCGAGTTCCTCATGACGTTTGCCATCTACAGGACCATGACTGGTAACTGACTCAATGAGAATTAACCAATCTTTTTCAGAAAAATACAGAACGACATCTGGCATTTTACCATGTTTGTTGATTGTTACTCCTAGCTCTGCTAATAAGGCTTCATTAAAATGCCCGACTTTTGAGCCTGTATCACCAGCATAGATCAGCGTTGAGTTAGGTGCAAAGCGAGGCGCGAAATCCTCAATAATGTTTTTGATTAACTCACTATGAGCACCAGGTGTAAGAAGAATTTCAGTGCTGCTGTCAATCTGTACAGGAACTAATAAATGTTCTCTTTCCTTTGCGTATTTAGAAACTAATGTATCTCGATCTGCCAAATATTTTTCAAGGTTGTTTTCCCACTGATCTGTCCCAAAGTTCTGCAATAATGCTTTGGCACTAGGCTCAATTTGATAAACTGTTTTTCCACTATTAACAGGGCGATTAGGCTCATCTGGATTATAAAGAATTAATCCAGCACTAACGAACTGATGTAAAGTTTGTCTTCTTACTGTTTCCCTAGAATTAGGTGCGTACTGCTTTTGATAGTTCAAATTCATCCAGTCCATGATAGGCGTGACACCCATCAATGGAGCTTTTAAATCATGCCATTTTCCATCAGGTTGTAAATCTAAAAGAGCCAAGAGCGTTAAAGCTGAACGCTCTTGCTGCTGTTTAGGTGGAAAGCCCAATTGTTTTAAAATGGAAATTGCATCAGAAATATATTGGTGGCTTTCAGACATTTTGAACTAACTCCATGACTCTCTGATCAATTTGATCTTGCTGTATCTGCTTGTATTCTTGTGCCCACAATCCCAATGTTTTTAACTGTTCAAGATTAGGATAGGGAAGTTTTTTTAGATCACCGACATTAATTTGTGTATGTCCGCTAAACTGACGGAAATATTGGTCTACGATATTGCTGTTTAGGTAAATAGTTAGACCTAGGGCAATTTTAGCATTTAAGCCCGATTTCTTGATATGAAACACGTTGAGGTGGTTTTCAAAAGCGAAATGTGAATAATCTGTTAAGAGGTTTTGATCAAGGAAATGAGCAACAATACGATGCTTTTGTTCCTTTGGTGAAAAACGTCTAACAATACAATAGTCACCAGCTTGGTAAACCATTTTCATTGTTTGCTCATTGAGCCTAAGTGCGTTCGGTTTTTTATGTTGAGAATTTATCCAGACCAGAGATGAAATACCATCAAAGTGGCTAGGGTAAAATAGGGGCACATGCTGATCTTTAGGAAGATCAAAACATAACTCCTCTTTAACCCTGAAATCTACAACTGGACCTGTAGAGACCTGTAAACCTAATTCTTCCAAACTGGAAGAAAATAGCTGGTTGAGTTGAGTATCAGGTTGGACTGTGGTGGGGATATGAATAAATTTATCCTTATCATCAGGGTATATAATTTTAGAAAATGGATAAGATTCTTTCTTTAAGTTTTTAAAACTGGAATTAGTAGAATGGCTTATGCACACGTCAATATTTTGACCAGATCCTTTTTGTAAATGCAGAATGATATTTTCTTGCAAGATACTCTCATCTTGGAAAACATCTTGTCGAGATTCAAATGTATGAATGGCTTTAATTGCGGAACGTTCTAAAATGAATTCTCTAAAGGGTCTAAAGTAAGTTCCATTACAAAAGCTACGGGGTAGAATGACAACAAGTTCACCTTGCTCTGCCAGCAATTCCAGAGACAAGGCAACAAAAGCAGCATAGAGATTGACGACCTCAATGCCTAATTTCCGTAATAATAAACGCTCTTTAGATTGGGCATTAATTTTTTTATAGGGCGGGTTAAGGATAATTAGATCATAACGCAGTCTTTTTTCTAAAAGGTTTAGAAAAGCAAAATCTATAAAATTTTCATTACAAACTTCAAGTTTTGCTGGTTCAAACATTTCTAAATTATGCTGAAGTGTAGCAACGAGTTGTTTATCTAACTCCACTGCGGTTACATTACAAGAGCTGTTAGGGTAGGTGTCCTGAATTCTTTGGAGTAAAGCACTACTTAGACAACCGATACCTGCACCTGCATCTAAAATTTCGTACTGTTCTTTGTCTTTAAGCTCAAATAGTGATGCCATGAAGACAGCAATGTCAGTAGGCGTAAAATACTGTCCCAAGTTTGCTTTATGCTGGGAAGTAGTCTGTGTGGAGTATGATTGTCGAATCTGATCAATATTCGCAAGTACGCTATTCATGAAATGAGTTTAAAAGTCGATGCAGTTTTGAGTAGTCTATCATTGATTAGAATGATCTATATGTATTTTTGGTTGAGTACGTCAGTTTATGTCGCTAATCTTTAAGTTAGTTATTGTATTCAGCTATTTTTATTACTACATTTAAAATTAATGGTATTTGATATTTTATTTATAAAGTTATCAAATTTAGTTTAAATTTTATTATTTAAAACTGGAATAATTATGAAAAATAGTGGGTTAGATCGGTTAGCCAAACAACTTCAACAAATTGAAAAATTTACAAAAGAAATTGATGGGTCATTTGGTGATGTTAGTTTTGACCCTTTTGATGCTGAAAGTATTGAGCTTGCTATTGTTAATATGGAAAATTTAATTGATCAGAAAGCTGATGGTTATTCTTCAAATCCAATGATTACTGAGCTAGTTGCTAATATGAAAGAGAGTTATCGCCAGCAGATAATTGATAGAGCTACTGAGGTGCGAATGGAAAAAGATAAGGATGCCCAAGATGGCGAATGATTTATTTAAAAAAATAGATAATACAGTTTTAGATTTGCAAGCATCACACTTTCAGACCTATGAAGCATCCTTACAAAAATTGGCTAGACTGTTAAATCATCCTGATTTAGAGGTCTATAATGAAAAATTAGTACAAAATGTGGATATTGAGCAATTTTTGCAAGAAAGTGAAGAGTCAGGAAGAGGAATGCTTGGAAGCGCTCGTTTGGAGTGGACAAACGATGATGAGAAAAATCTGGCTTTACAATACCTATTGATTCAAAAACTAGGTACGGTTGATGGCTACGCTTCAACTTTTAGTCATTATTATTTCTATGCAAATGGTAAGATCATTAATCATGTTCACAATATGGTAAGAAACCTTATTATTCCATTTGTGAGGGATTATAAAATATATATTCAATCTCATGGAGAAACTCAAGTAGAGTTAAAGATGTCAGTATCTAATAATAAAATTTTTATTGTCCATGGTCATGATCATGGTGCATTACAAAGTGTAGCTCGTTACCTTGAAAAACATAAGTTTGAAGCGATTATCTTACATGAGCAAGCAAATAGTGGTCGCACAATTATTGAGAAAATTGAAGTAAATTCAGATGTAGGCTTTGCAATAGTTCTTTTAACGCCTGATGACCTTGGTAAAGCTAAAGATGCTAATGATTATAGTCCAAGGGCGAGGCAAAATGTCATCTTAGAGTTAGGTTATTTTATTGGCAAGCTTGGTAGAGATAGGGTTTGTGCATTAAAATCTGCTGAACTAGAAATACCTAGTGATTATGTTGGAGTTGTTTGGACCGAAATGGATAGAACTGAGGCTTGGAAGTTTCATTTGGCTAAAGAATTGAAAGCTGCTGGTTATAATGTTGATATGAATAAAGTTATATAGTCTAATACCAGTTATGGATAAGAATAGCCCTTGAAAAAGATAGCTAGGGCATTTAGCAAGTTATCACAAAACCTGAGCCTTATATTGGTAAGTAGTTTGTGTGATATGGCTGGTGAATCTGATCAAGATTTGCAAGTACGCTATTCATGAAGTAAGTATAAAAGTTGATGTTGTTTTCGGTACTATCATTGATTGAAATTTTCTATTGACATTTCTGGTTGGGCGCGTCAATTTATGTTGTTATATTTTAATATAAGATATTTATATTAAAGGCTTTTTTAGCAACTATCTATGAGAATATTTCTAATATTCTTGATTATTTATTAATACTATTGGTCATTTTGAAGATGAATAAGGATCAACTTTTAAGTATATTGCAGAAGCTAAAAGAGAGATTGGATAATGATGTTAGACAAGCATACTATCGAGATGATGGTACGGGTGAGGAAAGATTAACTTCATGGATGAGGTTCGCAAAGAAACAGCTAGATCCCTTTTCACCTGAAATTTATGAAAGATTACAAGATAAACCTAGTTATAGGATGGCATGGTCGCTTGATGGTGATTACCATGAAGGTCATGACTTTGATCATTTTAAACGGACGCCGATATTGGCTTATTTAGACTCTTTGATTCTAGATGTGAAAAATGATGAATTTGATTTTGGTGAAAACAACGTTGATGAAGTTAAAGATATAAAATTAATACCGTTACTAAGAAAGGTATTTATTGTGCATGGGCATGATGATACTGCTAAACTTAGCACTGCTCGACTATTAGAAAAATTAGGTTTTGAAGCTATTATTCTGCATGAACAGGCAAGTAAAGGGAAAACCATTATTGAAAAACTTGAAGAATATACTGATGTCGGTTTTGGTATTATCTTATATACACCAGATGATGTCGGTGAAACAAAAATTAAAAAGAATGACCTCAGACCTCGTGCTAGACAAAATGTAGTATTTGAGCATGGTTTACTTATCGGTAAATTAGGTCGTGAGAGAGTATTCCCATTAGTTA
This sequence comes from Acinetobacter sp. 102, assembly GCF_037028485.1. Lineage (NCBI taxonomy): Bacteria > Pseudomonadati > Pseudomonadota > Gammaproteobacteria > Moraxellales > Moraxellaceae > Acinetobacter > Acinetobacter sp. 102. Next base: position 14,890 of record NZ_JAZEZK010000006.1, on the reverse strand, counting down.
CAGATAATAGTATTGAGCTACCTAATGATATTAGTGGGGTCGTATATATGTCTGAACGAAATTGGGAAATTGACCTAGCTAAAGAGATCAGAATGTTAGGCTATGAGATTGATATGAATAAGTTAATTTCCTAGTTTATTTTATAGAAATATAGGGTGATTGATTCTTGAATTTTTAAAAATTATCATTTAATCAATTAGCTAGTCTTATTGTTGTGATGATTTGTAAATAATAACTAAGTCCCAGATAACTCCAGTTTCATTAGGGGTTCAATCCTCCGATAGTGTCCACTAACAAACAAGTGGACACCTAGCTGAAGCACTTGAGCAGACCATATTTACAGCAACAGGTGATTCATGCAGATGAAACACCTGAGACCATGATGAAAAGTGGCGCGAAGAAGCCCAAGAAAGGGTATTGGGCCTTACCACAGTACAATGCAGCTCAGACGGTAGTATATGATTTTCAGCCGAGCCCATCAGGTTCCCATTGTTTATTTAAACGATGTGCTTACAAGATTACTAACCCTTACTGCCACATAAATGGTACCCTGTTTGAGTTCAAGTGAGGAGCATCGGATGCTTACATCCTTACTTAGCTTTTTTTTTATTTAGAATAAGCTTTTCTGTCGATATAGCTTCATTTGGGACTTCTCGTCTAATCTCATCGCCATTGTCAAATGTGAAACTTAACAGAGCATTTTTACCAAGTCCTTTAAGTAGGATAGTGGTATTTTTAACTTGTATATAATTTTCTAACTTAATATCTTTATTTATGAAATTCTCTGGAATAAGGTCGGAAAACTCTTTTTTAATAAATACGGAGCTATTTTTTTTGTTAACAACTAGAGAATTTACAGAGAAAGTAGAAAGACTAAAATTTTCTTGATCTGATATATAACCCCACAAAGGTGTGAAAATACCAATACATAGGAAAGCCATCATTCGTCTTTTTTTATTAAGCAAGTTGGTAGCTCTAAGTTTTTCAAGTTCACTTTCTGGTAGTATAAGTACTCCATTGTATAAATCTTCATTTCTTTTATTGGTGTATTCTTCATGGAAAAATTTTAAAAAAATAAAAGTTGCTAGACTACAAATTAAAATTACAAAAATGCTAAATGGGTTGAAATCATATATGAAAACAATAAATAGAGATAGAAAGCTGAGTATGAGAAAGTTGCCTAATTTTGCTAAAATATCAAAAAAAATATTGCTCTTAAAGAAATTTAGATTTATTTGTATTAATAGATAGCTATAATTTCTTATTATAAAATTGATTAAATTCTTTTTTGAAAAAGAAGTAAATATGATTTTTATAATTAAAAAAATTAAATAACCTAGAGAGAAATTTGATAATATGAAAATGAAATAAATTAATCCAAATGAAAAGGCAATAATAAAAAACACTAAGCTATCACCTATAGTTACTTCTGTCGGGAAGTACCCAATTCTGAATAGATAGAATATTAAACAAATAACTCCAAACCCAAGCATTAACTTGGTAAGTGTGGTTAGAGTTTCAGCTAGGTTTTTAATTTTTTCTATCAAGTATTCATTGAATTCATTCATTTTTATTTCCTGATAATTAGTTTTATCATTTCTTGATACGATATCTCGTATTCCTTCCACCACCATCAAGTTTCACAATACAGCCTTTTTCTAATAAATCAGTGAGATGGCGAGTTGCTGTCGCTCGACTGACTTTCGCTACTTTCTGATACTGGGATGCACTTATCCCATGCTCAAAATCATTCCCCCCACCATCAAGCAGCCGATTTAAAACCTTGCGCTGTCCTTCATGCAAATCCAATTCTGAAAAAAACTGCCAAAATTTACTTTTTAAAAGAGTCCTTTCAATACGCTCTAATGTCTGCTCAAGGCTTTCATAGAGTGCGTGTAAAAACCAAAGCAACCAATCTGTAATATCAGAACCGCCTTTTTGAGTAGCTTCAAGAATTTCATAATAGCCCTTACGCTTATTTAAAATTATAGGTGACATCGCATATAGACGAATACTTTGCTGATCCATTTGAGCTAAAGCTAAGTCTGTCAGTGTACGTGTAATACGTCCATTACCATCATCAAAAGGATGTAGTGTCACAAACCATAGGTGAGTAATACCAGCTCGGATTAACGGGTCAAGTAAGTTATCGGTTTTACTCTGATTAAACCACTGGATAAAATCATTTAAGCGTTGTTCCAGTCCATCTCTTGGGGGGGCTTCAAAATGCACGGTAGGATAGTCCATGCGACCTGAAACAACCTGCATGGGTTCATGTCCACGTAATTGTCCAATACGAATACGCTGCATCGTCCAGTCAGTTTCATTGAACAACCATTGATGCCATTGAAACAACCTTTCAACAGTTAAGTCCTGCTCAAAATTATTTAAGGCATCGAGCATGATGTTGGCTAGACCATCTGAGCGTTCTGAGCTTGGATAGGGTTGCTCCAGTGATACACCTAGACGTTTTGCCAGAGATGAACGAAGCGAATAAACATTGAGAGTTTCATTTTCGATAGCTGATGATGAGACAAGATTGGCAATTAGGTTGTCTAGGGTAAGGTATTCTTTTTCAGGGGTATGCTGGCTTTGCCCAAGCAGGATTCCAATTTTCTGATGAATGTGTCTAGTGAGTGGAAGAATGTTTTCATCTTTCCATATAAAGGTTGTCCAGTTAGGCTGTTTCCAAATCCAGTCATCATACATGATGGTCATTCCTTTAGAGAACATGGAGAAGTGAGTAGATTGTAGTCTATATTCGACTCACTAAATGAGTCAAATAAATCTTTGAATCAACTCATCCTGATTATTAAATCTGATCGCTTATTAGATAGACATAAAAAAAGGTGGTATAGGTTGTTTTAATGATTTTGAAAAAGTGTAGGTTATTGTGTAGGTTTTAAGAATTTAATAGAAAATTATTTTACAAATCAGTATAAAGGTACTTATGCATCATCGGCGTATGAGATGAAAGGTCAGCCATGATTTCAGCGCTATTCATGTATGTTAAATCCTTAAATTTAAATAATAAATAAGTTTAGTTTGAACGTTTGGCTGTCTCGCCAATTCTAACAACCACTGTAAAATTCGACTTAATTGCCAAGAAAGTATACCTTTCTAAGGCCTTCTTTTCTGTCAAAATTAAGTCAACAGGGTATGAGAAATTGAATGACTTCCTCAGTCGCTCATCTTAACAAATTGAGAAAGATTCACAAAAAGGAATCCGCGATGTGTGAAGAAATAAACAGCAAAAGAATGGTACTCGATGAACTAGAGCAATCGGCCAAGTGTCGCTATAGCATTAAAATTGGTAAGCAAAAATAGCTTAGATTGTTTGCTTAGGTCTCTTTTTAAGCTGAAAAATAATGTCCTTAATTGTTTGGTTGTCTGGGTTTTATTGTGAATCTCAGCGCTAAAAATATGTAACAAATTATTCAAAAAATAATTAAATGATAAACTTTAATTCTATATATCATATTGATATTTAAATTATTTATTTAATTTTATTTAAGTTGTATATAATTCTTAAAAAAATAAACTTAATCCTGAAAGATTAGGCATAATCGGAGCAACTATTGTCAAAAAGGTCAACATAAATGGATCCCTCGCCGGGTACAAAGTTAAAATACAATTTCATGACTCCTTGTTTTTGTTTAAGGAGTAAATAATGGAATTTTTATTAGATCCAGGGATTTGGGTAGGTTTGCTTACTCTGATCGTTTTAGAGATTGTTTTAGGGATTGATAATCTCGTCTTTATTGCCATTTTGGCAGATAAACTTCCTCCTTCCCAACGTGATAAAGCCAGAGTCATTGGTTTGTCTCTCGCATTGATCATGCGTTTGGGCTTATTGTTCGCCATTTCTTGGTTAGTCACTTTAACCAAACCGCTTATTTTCATTTTTGATTGGTCTTTTTCGGGTCGAGATCTGATTCTTTTATTCGGTGGTTTATTCTTACTCTATAAAGCGGTAAGTGAATTACATGAACGGATGGAAGGCAAAGCCGAAGTCAAAATTACCACCAATGTGGTATATGCAAGCTTTACTGCAGTTGTCGCCCAGATTGTGGTATTGGATGCCGTGTTCTCATTAGACTCGGTGATTACTGCCATTGGTATGGTGGATAATATCTACGTCATGATGGTGGCGATGGTTGTGGCCATGCTGGTGATGTTGCTTGCGTCTAAACCATTAACGGAGTTCGTCAATCGACACCCAACTGTCATTATTCTCTGCTTAAGCTTCTTACTGTTAATTGGTATTAGCTTAATTGCCGAAGGCTTTGGTTTCCATATTCCTAAAGGTTATATCTATTCGGGTATTGGTGTTGCGATTGTCATTGAGGCATTTAATCAGTTTACGCAACGTAATCGTTCAAAGCATGAGTCGAAGATTCCACTACGTAATCGAACTGCAGACACGATTTTAAAGCTCATGGGTGGCAAGTCTGAAACCACTGCGGCCAATCCGCTGCAGCATTTGGAAGCGCAAGACACATTTGATGATCAAGAACGTTATATGATTGGTGGGGTATTAATGCTGGCAGAACGATCTGTCGCATCAATTATGACGCCACGTAGTCAAATATCGTGGATTAACATTGATGAAACGCCAGAGAAAATTCGAGAGCAGGTTTTATCTGTACCGCATAGCTTATTTCCAGTCTGCCGAGGCAGCTTAGATAAAGTTCTGAGTGTGGTTCGCGCCAAGGAAATTTTGGATGTGCTGGATGATGAAGCACAATTAAAATCGTTGATCAAAGCACAGCGTCCGATCTTTATTTTTGAAAAAATGAAAGTGATTGATGTGATCAATACGTTGCGAACTTCCAAAGGCTCATTGGTACTGGTTAATGATGAGTTTGGAAATGTGCAGGGATTAATTTCACCGCTGGATGTTTTTGAAGCGATTGCAGGTGAGTTTCCAGATGCAGATGAACAGCTTGATTTGATTCAAGTCGATGAAAGCACTTGGAAAGCTGCAGGCACGTTAGATTTGTATCAACTTGAATTACAGCTAGGTGTCGATTTAGTCGATGAAGAGACCGCTTATATTACCGTGTCGGGACTTATTCTCGATAAAAGTAATGGCCTAGTGGAAGTCGGCTCAATGCTGGACTATCAAGACTTACAATTTGACGTGGTCGAGATGGAGAGCAATCGGATTAAAACGGTAATGATTCGATTAAAGTAAATCATCTTGCTAAAAGCAGCGTTCAGGGTTTGATAAAATTTTGAACTTGAATATAAAAGTCTGAATCATGGGAGTAGTTTGTGATCAACAGACTGCTCCTTTTTTAAATGTACAATAAGTAAAAAAGTAAACATATGCGCCTTTAAGCCGCTATGATTGAGCCTGATAATGACAGTCTTAAATTGGACACTAAAAAAATGAAAAAAATCATCTTGGCATGTTCTATTTTGCTGCAAATACCGACCTATAGCCTAGCCAATGATTCAACGGGCTATGTGGGTACAGGCGGAGTGGCCTATCTTAAAAATGCGCATGTTGCGATGCAAAGTGAAGACTTATTTATTAGTAAGAAGCTGATTAAAGTGGATTACCTTTATAAAAATTTAAGCAATAAAGATGTGACGGAAACCATTTTGTTTCCCTTACCACGTATTGATAACTTCTTTGATTCGGATTTTGCCCATACCGAAGCACTATTAAAAAGCTTTAAAATTATTGTTGATGGTCAAAATATTCAGCCAGAAATGCATGTGCGCACCTTTATCCAAAGAGATGAAAAGTCACCGTTAATTGATGCAACAGATGTATTTAAACAATGTGGTTTTAGCCAAACAGAGATGCTTAATCCTTGGATGCGTAACAATGATGACTATAGCTATTTTGTCGATAAATTAAAGCGATGTAAGCAGCCACAAATACAGAAGATATTGGCGAACTTTAAAAAAGATGATGAAATTCCATGGTCATCTCAAGTGATCTATAGTTGGAAGCAGACCTTTAAAGCCAATGCTTTGACCAAAATTCAGCATCAATATCAACCTTTGGTGGGTGGTTCTGTTGCGCTATATCCTGATGAATACAATCAGAACTTTTGTATGGATGCGCAATTTAAACAGGGCTTAAAAAAAGCCAAAGCAGAAAATTCACCGTTTAACGCTTTAAGCTATATTCTGACCACAGGGGCAAATTGGGCCAAACCGATTGAAAATTTTAAATTGACGATTGAGCGTGATAAGAATGAATTGGTTTCATTTTGTTGGAATGGCAAAGTCGAAAAAATCAGTCCAACTCAATTTCAGATGAACAAGCGTAACTTCGTTCCCAAGCAGGATTTGGATATTATTTTTGTAAGAGTGAAATGAGTCAATTCGCAAATAACTGCAACAAAAATTAATAAATAGGTAGCTTAATCAGGCTTTTCACTCTCATACTATACAGCGAGAAAGGGATAGCGAGCTTAGATTTAAACGTGAATTTAAAGAATCTGGAAGCATTTTACTGGGTGGTGACGCTGAATAGTTTTAATAAGGCAGCGACAAAATTACAAACCACCCAGCCTGCGGTATCACAGAAAATTACCGCGATTGAAAATGACCTTGGATTTAAAGTTTTAGATCGAAGTTTTCGCCAACTCAAGCCGACCCATAAAGGGATGACTTTATTTAAATATGCTGAAAAGTTGATGCGTTTAGAAACAGAACTGATCGCAGAATTAACTGAAAATCAGCATTTGACTGGCACAATTCGTTTGGGCGTTTCGGAAACCATTGTCTATACATGGTTGGTGGAATATATCGAGAAAGTTCAGCAGGAATTCCCTAAAGTTTCTGTAGAAATCGTGGTTGATTTGACGCCGAATTTACAAGAAGGCGTACGCACAGGCGATCTCGATATGGCCTTTTTACTCGGGCCGACGCTGGCTTTTGAATGTATTGAACAGGCACTGTGTGATTTTGAACTCAGCTTTTTGGCTTCACCTTCATTTAAAGGGGGAATTGCTCAAATGTCCTTTAAGACCTTAATGTCACATACCATTTTAACCTATCCAAAAATTACCTACCCCTATAAAGAGCTGAAAGCCAAAATGAAGGAACAGGGGCTAGATGAGCCGCTTTCGATCACCAGTTATTCCTTGGCAACCTTATTACGTCTTGCCGAGCAAGGTTTGGGGATCGCTGTGGTACCGACCTTAACTGCTTTAAAAGAAATTACCGATGGTCGATTGGAAATATTAAATACGCCAATTAAGTTAAAGACCTTTCACTTTACCTCGATTTATATTCAAGGCAATGATGCTGCATTGAAAGAAAAATTAACCGATGTCGCCGTGATGGTTTCTGAAAGCGCGATGAAAAGCTTGAATGAGAAAATAAAAAATTGAAGTGGTTAAGGTAAGCTTCTGTGAGAACCTTGTATGTCGAATCCAACAGCTGCTGAGTTAAAAAATTATAAAAGCAGCTTATCAGGAGTGATAAGTAAAATTTATCTTTAAACCAATTATAAATAAAAAGTAATTAAATTCAATGGATTGGCTTAAATTTTATATCTAAAAAGTCGTATTGTTCAGTTGGCTTGCATATGTTTTTATTTGAACGAGAAGATTTGATTACCCATCGCTGAGTGGGAGAACAGGGAATCTTTGTGATTTAAAAAGGATTAAAGAAGATCGTTTATAAACAAAATGATGCTCTTGGATCAAGTTGAAAATAGCGTTATTGAGCTCAAATGGATGAGGAACGCATTAATATGTCTTTACTGAAATCTTCTTTGCTATCAGATCGCCAGTGGGCCATTGTCGCCTCGATCTTTATGATGGCAACCTCTGCCATGGGACCCGGATTTTTAACCCAAACTGCTGTATTTACAGTGAAATTAGGTGCCGCATTTGGTTTTGCCATTTTAGTTTCAATTTTGATTGATTATGTGGTGCAGCAAAATATTTGGCGTGTAGTGACGCTCACGCAAATGCGTGCATCCGATATTGCCAATAAGGCTTTACCTGGTAGTGGCTATTTACTTGCTTTTCTGGTGATTCTAGGCGGTTTCTTCTTTAGTATCGGAAATATTGCGGGTGCTGCATTAGGTTTAAATGCACTGTTTGGTCTGGATACCAAATGGGGTGGTATCCTCAGCGGTGCATTGGCGATTTTGATTTTTGCCTCTAGAAAAGCCACGCTTGCCATGGATAAAAGCATGATTGTGTTAGGATTGTTGAAAATCATCCTGATCATCATTGTGGCTGTCATTGTGATGCCTCCTGTTGGGCAGGCGGTACAGCAAACCTTTGCGCCAGATCAGATCGACTTTGCCATTATTACCACCATTGTCGGTGGTACGGTGGGTGGTTATATCTGCTATGCAGGTGCACACCGTTTACTCGATAAAGGTGCGGTTGGCCCTGAAAATATTGATGAAGTGGCCAAAGCAGCGACTAAGGGCATTGTTGTAGTTGGCATCATGCGCTATGTCTTATTTTTAGCCTTCTTGGGTGTGGTGGTGAGCGGTGCAAGCATCGATCTCGCTAGTCATAATGCCAATCCAGCGGCACAAGCATTCCAGTATGCTGCAGGCACATTTGGTTATAAATTATTTGGCCTGATCTTTTGGGCAGCGGGTATTAGTAGCACCATTGGTGCAGCCTATACCTCGGTTTCATTCTTTAGTGCATTTAAAAAGAATTTAACCCCAAAACAAAGTAACTATACCACCATCACTTTTATTGCCTTAGCCTTATTACTTTATGTGGTATTGGGGGCAACACCAGCAGGTCTACTCATTTTTGTCGGTGGTTTTAACGGTTTAGTGTTGCCAATTGGTCTTACAATTTTTGTGTATGTTGCGGCTTGCCGTAAAGATTTGATGGGTCATTATAACTATCCAAAATGGTTAATTGTTTTAGGTGCACTTACATGTGTATTGACGTGGTGGATGGGCTATATGTCATTTACGACCGTGTTTAACTATTTGACCAAACTTTAAGCCAGACTGCGTGAAGTAATAAAGGAATAATGCCATGTTTGTAGATTTAAATAGTGATTTGGGTGAAAGTTTTGGCTCATGGAAAATGGGTAATGATGATCAGATTTTACCTGTCGTGACCAGTGCCAATATCGCATGTGGTTTTCATGCAGGTGATCCTTTGGGGATTTTAAAAACAGTTCGTAAAGCCGTTGAATTGGGCGTCACGATTGGGGCACATGTCTCTTATCCAGATTTGGTTGGTTTTGGCCGCCGTAATATGGATGTGTCCCGTGACGAACTGATTGCTGATGTGTTGTATCAAATTTCAGCATTGGACGGTTTGGCAAAAGTGGCAGGTTCGAAAGTGCAATACGTGAAACCACATGGTGCACTGTATAACACCATTGCCCATGATCAAGTTCAGGCAGCAGCAGTGATTGATGCAATTAAAATGTATAACCCTGAACTGGTTTTAGTGGCTTTGGCGGGGTCAAGCTTGGTCGAGCAGGCACGTGTGGCTGGTTTAAAAGTTGTGTCAGAAGCATTTGCAGATCGTGCATATAACAGTGATGGTTCACTGGTGTCTCGTCGTCTCGAAGGTGCGGTTTTACATGACTCGGCATTTGTTGCGAGCCGTGTGGTTTCAATGCTTAAAAATGGTGGGGTAGAGTCAATTGAAGGCGTATTTACCCCAATTCAAGCTGACACCATTTGCTTACATGGCGACACTGACGGTGCATTAGAGATGTCGGCAGCCATTAAAGCCGAGCTTGTAAAAAACAATATTGAAATTTGCCCATTTGTAAACAATGCATAAGGATGAGCACAATGTATAAGGATATTAAAGTCGACCCAGCTCAACTTGAAGCCGCGTTAGATGCGCGTTTAAAAATCCGTGCAGGTTTTGATAAACCGACAGCAGGGATGGCGGCGGGTATGACGCAGGTCAATATGATTTCGGTGCCAAAAGAGTGGGCATATGACTTTTTACTCTACGCACACCGTAATCCACAAAGCTGCCCAGTGCTTGATGTGCTCGAAGAAGGCATCTATGCAACTAAGCTTGCAGCAGACTCAGATATCCGCACCGATTTCCCGCGCTATCGCATTTGGAAAGAGGGTGAAATGGTCGATGAAGTGACCGATGCGAGCGAGATTTACAACGCCCATCCTGATTTGGTGACTTTTTTGATTGGTTGCAGTTTTTCGTTTGAAACCGCTTTGCAAGAAGCGGGGATTGAAGTTCGTCATATTCATGACAACACCAATGTGCCGATGTATCTCAGTAATATTCAGTGCCAGCCAGCAGGGCGTATTTCAGGCAATATGGTGGTTTCCATGCGCCCCATTCCATCGCATCAAATTAGTGAAGCGGTAAAAATCACCGCACGTATGCCAAGTGTACATGGTGCACCTGTACATATCGGGCACCCTGAAAGCTTAGGAATTTCAGATGTAAATAAGCCTGACTTTGGCGATGCTTCTCGTATTGAGTTGGGTGAAATTCCCGTGTTTTGGGCATGTGGAGTAACACCGCAAGCGGCAGTGATGAACTCGAAAATTCCTTTTGCGATTAGTCATGCACCAGGTCATATGTTGATTACCGACATTCCTGACCGCGCTTGGATGGGCTAATTGGACTAAAGAACAATTAATAAGGATAAGCAAATGCGTTTTTTATCGGTAAACGTCGATTGTTTTCTGATTGAGCTTGCGAGCCTCGAAGAAACATTGGCGTTGTACAATAAATTGCAACATACGCAATTGAATGGAATTAAAGACTTAGTCCCTGCTGCAAAAACAATTTTGGTTTTTTTTAACGAAATCGAAACCAACTTTAAAACGCTGCTTGCTTCAATTCAAAGCCTTAAAGTTGATGCTGGATTTGAGCGTAGCAGCCAAGAAGTGATTGTGCCGATTCGTTACGATGGCGAAGACCTTGCTCAGGTGGCAGAGTTGCAAGGGTTATCGATCTCGGATGTGATTAGAATGCATCAGCAAAGCGTGTGGAATGTAGCTTTTATTGGTTTTGCACCGGGCTTTGCTTATATGAGTAGTCCTGATAAGCCTTTTACCGATATTCCACGTTTAACGGTTCCACGTAAAAAGATACCATTAGGTTCTTTGGGTTTGGCTGGAAAATACTCTGGTATTTACCCAAAAGACAGTCCGGGTGGTTGGCAGCTGATTGGTACCACATCGGAAAAAATGTGGGATTTAGAGCGTAAAAATCCTGCTTTGCTGTTACCAGGCATGACCATACATTTTGAAGATGTCACGCATCGTCCAACGACTGTGACTGTACCACAGCAGATCACGCGCACAGTTGAACCTCAACAATCGGTACCGCTGTTTACGATCACTGCACCAAGCTTACAAATGCTGATTCAAGATGAAGGGCGTTTAAATCAGACCAAGATTGGTGTTGGAATGGCAGGTGCAATGGATTTATCTGCCATGCATAGTGCTAACCGTATTGTCGGTAATCCAACCGATACACCCGTTATTGAAGTTTTAAATGGTGGCTTAAAAGCCAAAATGCAGTCTGCGGGTGTTATTGCAATTGCAGGTGCCATTTCAAATATTCGTGTGAAATTTGCTGATGGTCAAACCACAGATTTTGCAAGCTATCAGCCGATTGATTTAGACGAAGGTGATGAATTTCACATTCAGCAACCCACAGCAGGCTTAAGAAACTATCTGGCAGTTCGTGGAGGCATCGACGTTCAACCTGTACTGAATAGTACTTCGTTTGACAGCTTGGCGGTGTTAGGGCCAGAACCTTTAAAGCTTGGAGATACCATTTACCAAGGGCAAGTGAAGGTAGCCAACATTAGTGTCAATGAAGTAGGCAAAAACGATTTGCCCAAAGTGGGTGACGTGGTTGAGCTCGATATTGTGATGGGACCACGTACCGACTGGTTTGCACAAGACGGTATTGAACTGCTCTGTCAGCAAGAATGGTTGGTGACCAATGAAAGCAATCGCATTGGGCTCAGATTGTCAGGTGAGCAGTCTCTAACTCGCAAAATTATCCATGAATTGGAAAGTGAAGGCACGTGTATCGGTGCGTTGCAGATTCCACCGAGTGGACAGCCAGTTTTGTTTATGAATGATCATCCTTTAACGGGCGGATATCCCGTCATTGCTGCTGTTGCAAAACATCATTGGGATTTGGTGGCACAGATTCCTGCGGGTTGCTGGATTAAATTTAAAAAAATTGCCGAATTTACAGATTTTGAGAATAAATGATGAAAAATGAAAAATTACTGATTGCCAATCGTGGTGAAATTGCCGTTCGTATTATCCATGCTTGCCGTGATATGGGAATTGCATCGGTCGCGTTATATGCTGATGACGACATTGGCAGTATGCATGTCGAACTTGCAGATGAAGCATGGGGTTTGGCTGGTGCAACCGCAAGCGAAACTTATTTAAATATTGCTGCCATTATCGAGATTGCAAAGAAATCCAAAGCAACCATGGTGCATCCAGGTTATGGTTTTTTATCTGAACGTGCTGAATTTGCACAAGCAGTGATTGATGCAGGTTTAAAATGGGTCGGGCCATCTCCAAGTGCGATTGAAAAACTAGGCGATAAAATTGAAGCTCGAAAAATTGCCGCTTCAGTCGGTGCACCATTGGTTCAGGGGACGCAAGACCCACTCAATAATGCAGAAGAAGCTTTAGCGTTTGCCAAACAATTTGGTTTGCCAATTGCCATCAAAGCGGCATTTGGTGGTGGTGGCCGTGGTTTAAAAGTGGCGTGGAAACTTGAAGATGTCAAAGAGCTTTATGATTCAGCTGTACGAGAGTCCAAAGCTGCCTTTGGTCGTGGTGAATGTTTTGTCGAGCAATATCTAGATCAACCACGTCATGTCGAAGCACAGGTGATTGCTGACCAACATGGCAATATTGTGGTACTTGGAACGCGTGATTGCTCTTTGCAACGTCGTAACCAGAAGTTAGTTGAAGAAGCGCCAGCGCCATTTATTAGCGATGAGATTTATCAGCAAATTTTACGCTCGGCAAAAAACATTTGTCAGGCTGCAAACTATGTGGGTGCAGGAACAGTTGAATACTTACTCAGTCGTGACGGCAAGCTTTCATTTTTAGAAGTAAACACCCGTTTGCAAGTTGAGCATCCTGTCACTGAGGAAACCTCAAAAGTCGATTTGGTGGTAGAACAAATCCGTGTCGCACAAGGTGAAGTACTTTCGATTCAAGAAACTCCAAAAGCACAAGGTCATGCCATTGAGTTTCGTATCAATGCCGAGGACCCAGCACGTGGGTTTATTCCAGCATTTGGTGTGCTGAGCTTATTCGAAGCGCCATTTGGTCATGGTGTACGTGTCGATACAGGGGTCCGAACTGGGTCATTGGTCTCCAGTCATTTTGACTCACTGATGGCAAAACTGATTGTGACGGGCCCAACCCGTGAAGTTGCCATTGCCCGTGCTAAACGTGCGTTAAAGCAATTTAAAATTGAAGGTATCGCATCAGTTTTAGATTTCCACCGTGCAGTACTCAATGAACCTGATTTTAGTGATGAGTTTAAGGTCCATACCCGTTGGATCGAAAATGACTTTAAACAAGAGTTGAAGCCAACTAAACGTGGCATTCCAAACCATCAACAACCAATGCTACTGAGCTATATTGAAATTGATGGCAAGTTACACCGTTTAGGTCTACCTGCGGGCATGTTTACACAAGGGTCAGCAACCGCAATCCAAACACAAACTGTTGAGCTTGAGGTAAGTACAGAGCATTTATTGGCACCGATTAATGGTGTGATGAGTGCTTGGAAAGTTGAAAATGGTGAGCAAGTCACAGAAGGGCAAGTGGTCGCTATTATGGAAGCTATGAAAATGGAAGTGTCTGTTGTTGCGCATCGAAGTGGGAAACTTCAAATTCTTATAGCTCAGGGAGAGACCTGTCAGGTAGAAACAAGGATTGCTGAGATTATTTAAGTCCTCAATATCTCTTCTGAAAATAAAGATCTAATCTATCTGCACTCTATTGAATCAGATAGCTTTAGGTCTTTTTTATCTTTCTCATTAAAAATATTCAATAAGCCATATATTCTTGATAAGGGGCAATTATGGGCTATTTATATAATAAAGTTAATCAAAATTTTATGTATGGTTGTTGTTTTAAATAGATGTGATCTTTTATCTTTAAATAAATTTTATTTTACATTCTTACGAAATGATTCAGTGTCTGTTTGTAAACTTGAGATAGTGTGTCAATCTTATGCTGTTCTACGTGTATGTGGTTGAATATTAAGTTGAAAAAATTAAAAAAATAGTTTGTGTAAGTGTGGTTTTTTGAAGAAATGGATAGTTTTCATGTATTAAATGCTAATTATTTTATAAATAAAGGGTTTATGTTTTATCCTAAATTATATAGCCAAGGCGTAGATGTGGTATATAAAAAAATTACAGTATCTGATTACAGAAAGCTAAGTAAAGAAATTGAAGTTCATGCAAATAAAAAATATCTAAAAAAAAATTTATTTTTTTTGATGATTATGTGTTTGTGGAACTCCAATATTGGTTATGCTTTTTTATTTTTATATTTTCTGAATTATATTTTTGATAAAATGAGTGATTATTATTTTTTAGTTAGTTTTTCTCTTCTTTTTAGTTGTGGTGTGATCATTTCTATATTCATTTTAATGTTTATCATTGAGCTGTTTTTTTCATCTAAATGATTCTTGAAATAGTTTTAACTAAAAAATAAATTGAAGTTCAATACATGTTGACACATGTTCCTATGATTTTTATGCACTAATTTGAGGCATTATTTGACCTTTTATCATGTTTTGAAAATATTTTTAAAAATTGATTTAAAAACAGCCAATATTCATCAATATGAAATAATGTGAATGATAAAAAAGAAATTTTTAAAAATTATAAAATCCCGCCTTTATATAATTCTGATTGAAAACCT
>NZ_JAZEZK010000059.1:0-1027 GCF_037028485.1 Acinetobacter sp. 102 | reverse complement strand
GGCAGAGTAAAACTTGAAGTGCGACATAAACCACCTAATTAATTTAAAGGGTTTATGGAGTATATAAAATTGTCATACCATCATCTTAACTTTGAAGATCGTACTGCATTAATGCTTGAGTCAAGAAAAGAAGGCTTTTCAGCCAGAAAATTTGCTGAACTCATTAAAAGACATCCTAGTACGATCTATCGTGAGCTTAAAAGAAATAGCATCAATGACGTTTATCAAGCTCGATATGCTTCTGATAACACCTTCGCTAGACGTAGACGTGGTCACAGAAAACTCAAAATCGATTCAATCCTCTGGAAATTTATTGTTGAAGCGATCCGTTGTTTATGGTCTCCTCAGCAAATAGCAAAGCGTTTAAAGACATTTCCTGATTTGGATCAAACAATGAATGTAAGCCATACAACGATTTATTCAACGATACGAGCATTACCAAAGGGTGAGTTGAAAAAAGACTTATTATCCTGTCTGCGTCATGAAAATAAAAAGCGAAAAGCTAACGGTGAACCTAAAAAAGATTCTATATTACAGGATATTAAAACTATTCATGAGCGCCCAGCCGAAGTTCAAGAAAGAAAAATACCGGGTCATTGGGAAGCTGATTTAATTAAAGGTAAAGACAATAAAAGTTCGATAGCAACACTTATTGAACGAAATACACGGCTCTGTATCTTGGCAACATTACCTGATGCAAAGGCAGAATCAGTGCGCAAGGCTTTAACTGAAGCTCTGAAATATTTACCTGCAGAACTGCGTAAAACGTTGACCTATGACCGTGGACGCGAGATGGCAGAACATAAAATACTTGAAGAAGATTTAGGCATAGATGTATATTTCTGTGACCCACATTCACCCTGGCAAAAAGGCACATGCGAAAATATGAATGGTTTAATTAGGCAATATTTACCTAAAGGGATTGATTTAAATCAGGCAGATCAGCATTATTTAAATCAAGTTGCCATGTCACTGAATACTCGTCCTAGAAAAGCGTTAGATTGGCTTACACCATTAGAGAAATTTG
>NZ_JAZEZK010000058.1:0-1039 GCF_037028485.1 Acinetobacter sp. 102 | reverse complement strand
GGCTTTGTTGCACAAAGATTTGAAAGGCAAAGCGCCCCTAATTGAGCCAAATTTAAGGCGTAACTTGGGTAAGTGGTCGACCTAATTCCGTAAATCTGTTGAGGACTGCTACACGTGCATGAACCTCATTGACTTGGCTATCAAAGCTCCTTGCACTGAGTTTATCTCCTAATAATTTGATGCAGTGCATTTTAGTCTCAACCAAACTTCGGCGATGATAGCCTGACCATTTTTTCCATAGTGTCCTACCTAAACGTTTAATTGTTCGAAGTAATTCATTTCGCTCTAGCGAGCTACTCTTTGTATCTTTCCATGGTTTCGCATTTTTTCTAGGTGGAATCACCGCATGTGCTTGCCGATCTGCAATGACCTGACGGCATTGCTTGGTGTCATAAGCTCCATCGGTATAAACAGAGTCAATCTGCTCATCTTGTGGAATCTGATTAAGTAAATCACCAAGCACCTGTGAATCACAGACATTATTGGTTGTGAGCTGAATAGCGCGTATTTGTAGGGTTTTGGCATCTATACCAATATGTAGTTTACGCCATTGGCGACGATATTCAGCTCCATGTTTCTTGCGTTTCCATTCGCCCTCACCTAGAAACTTCATCCCTGTAGAGTCTACGAGTAGATGCAGCCCATCGCTACTTTTTTGGTAGCTGATTGCAATATCAATATGCTTTTGTCTTCTACAAAGCGTACTGTAATCTGGTGCGGTCCAATTTAATCCGCAAAGTTTAATCAGACTTTGCACAAAGCCAGTGACCATACGTAAAGATAGACGGAATAAGGATTTAATCATTAAGCAGCATTGGATGGCTGCGTCGGAGTAGGTTTGATTTCGCCCTTGTTTGCCTTTTGATGGAGCATACCATTGCGTAGCAGGATCAAACCAAAGGGCAATATTTCCGCGATTAATGAGTGCTCGGTTATATGCGGGCCAATTGGTTGTGCGGTAGATTTTGTGTGTAGGCTTCTTCATTTGAAAATTATATCGCTGAAAAAGCCTTTACAGATAGGTTTGTGCAACAAAGCC
>NZ_JAZEZK010000057.1:0-1154 GCF_037028485.1 Acinetobacter sp. 102 | reverse complement strand
AATCTCGAGAGAGGTTGGGGTGTTTTTTATGGCGCGGACGAAAAGTAAGAACAAAAAACATAATGTGTTAAAAATATTGGCCTGATTGGTTAACTTTTATGAGTGTTGAAAAGTTATTCTATTTATAACTAAAAGCATAAAGATAGGTATGAGATAAATCTAATGGTTGATATTGATGTAAATGAAAAGCTAATCTAATTTGGGGTTATATAGTAGTTAGATTTTATAACTTTAGTGAGTTTTTCGGAAAAAATTCTAATCTATAGGAAATTTACTCTTGAATAGTAGAGATGATTTTAATAAAGAATCAAAGAGAATATTACAGGAACGAGTTGGAAACCGTTGTTCTAATCCGGAATGTAGATGTCTGACGTCTGGACCAAACTCCAATGAGGAAAAGGCAACAAGAATTGGTGTAGCTGCTCATATTACTGGAGCTTCAGAAGGTGGTCCACGTTTTGATTCATTATTAACGAAAGACAAAAGGGCTCATATATCAAATGGTATCTGGCTTTGCCAAAACTGCGCAAAACTTATTGATAACGATGAGGAAGTTTACGCTGTAAGCTTATTATTAGAATGGAAGCAAGTATCAGAAGAAAACAGCCGCCGAGAGCTAGAAGGTAAATCACCAGTTGAATATCCTATAAAAGACGGTTGGATCTGTGGGCATTGCCGTTCTTTTGTTGAACATCAGCAAACCGTATGTAGAGTATGTCATGCGGATGTTGCATATTCAGCGACGAGACATGAACGAGCTGAGGCAGGAAAAATGGGTTTATTCGTTGGTGCTGCTTTGAGTGCTTTTATTTTTTTAGTCTTTCCTCAACTAGTTAACGATAAATTTGATTTAAGTATCTCTATCGGCTTAGGACTCGGTATATACGCAGTAGTTGTGTCTGGACTATTAAGCGCTCTAGGAATGTTTGCATGTATTGAGCTTGAAGAGAGAAAATATAGAGGTAAACCACCAAGGTTTTTCCGACAATCAAGTATATGAGCTAGCAAATGATGTTGGAGGATTTACGTTGTACAACAGTTTTACTAGGTGAAAGCTATCGTAGCACTTTCTTTGCTTGATCGCTAAGCAGCGGTTAGTATCCGTATTTACTATTCCAGCCTTGCGGAGCATACCGAAATGATTACGTATTTAA
>NZ_JAZEZK010000056.1:0-1169 GCF_037028485.1 Acinetobacter sp. 102 | reverse complement strand
ATAAATTAAAAAGCCGACTCTATTGGGTAGAGTCGGCTTGATAGATTTTCACACAGGAAAGGCATATGGCTCTAAGCCCTACGCATACCTCATGTTAGATCTGGCTGTCAGAACCCCATTCTAACATTTAGGCCCGTAAATCTCAAGATTTACTCGCTTATTTTGGTATGCGCCCTGAAAAACGAGCCGCCAAAATAGGAGGGCTAACAATGCTTACCGAAAATCAAGACTTCGTGTTTTGTAAATCTTATCGCCATAAATCTGGAAAAATTATTGTCCATCCAACTGGATATTTTAAATTTCCCAGAACTCGGCCATTGAAAGAAGAAAAGGATGCTATCCGTAATAAAAAATCGGATGGTCCTGATAACTCAAACTCAATATCGTAAACAAGGTTAAATAACCTACTGCTATGCAACAAAGTTCACAGCCGTAGGTTACTTAATTTTTCTGATCGCACTTAATTTTATGCCCCATTTTAGTACATGGGCTCAGAGAGAATTATGACAACTCAACAGCAGTTTCTTGACCTACTTTCCGATATTGAACCATCTACAACAACGGTTAATGATTGTTCAAGCGCACATAATACGCTTCGTGATGCTTTAAAAGTGCATAATGAATTCAGCAAAGTACATGTGCATACATTCTTATCAGGTTCTTATAAAAGAAATACGGCAGTACGTCCGACTACCATAGGCGGAATCACACAAAGGCCAGATGTAGATATTATTGCCCTTACAAATCACACAATTAATGATAATCCTCAAATTGTCCTTGATGCAGTACATACGGCATTAAAGGATATTGGATATACCGATCTTACCGTTAACCGTCGTTCAGTAAATGTTAAGTTGAAAAAAGTTGATATGGATGTTGTCCCTATCATTTCAGATGGATATGGCGGCTATCTGATTCCAGACATTCATCTTGAAGAATGGCTAGTTACCAACCCTCCAGCCCATACCGAGTGGACTGTTGAGGTGAATAAAAATGCAAATGGTCGATTTAAGCCTCTTGTGAAGCTATTTAAATGGTGGCGTCGTGAGAACTTGTCTGATTTAAAAAGACCAAAAGGATTCATTTTAGAATGCCTGGTTGCCAAGCATATGAATTACTACGAATCCAACTATGAAAAGTTGTTTGTTTATCTTTTAGAAACGATCAGG
>NZ_JAZEZK010000055.1:0-1179 GCF_037028485.1 Acinetobacter sp. 102 | reverse complement strand
AAGTTTGAACGTAATAAACCACACGTAAACGTGGGTACAATTGGTCACGTTGACCATGGTAAAACAACTTTAACTGCTGCGATTGCAACTATTTGTGCAAAAACTTACGGCGGTGAAGCGAAAGATTACTCACAAATCGACTCAGCTCCTGAAGAAAAAGCACGTGGTATTACAATTAATACTTCACACGTAGAATACGATTCTCCAATCCGTCACTACGCTCACGTAGACTGCCCGGGCCACGCCGATTATGTTAAAAACATGATTACTGGTGCTGCTCAGATGGACGGCGCGATCCTTGTATGTGCTGCGACTGATGGTCCAATGCCACAAACTCGTGAACACATCCTTCTTTCACGTCAGGTTGGTGTACCTTACATCATCGTATTCTTGAACAAGTGTGACCTTGTTGATGATGAAGAATTACTTGAATTAGTAGAAATGGAAGTTCGTGAACTTCTTTCTACTTATGACTTCCCAGGTGATGACACTCCAATCATCCGTGGTTCAGCGCTTCAAGCATTAAACGGTAACGATGGTCCTTATGGCGAGAAAGCTGTAATTGACTTAGTTGCTGCACTTGACTCTTACATCCCAGAGCCAGAACGTGCTATCGATAAAGCATTCTTGATGCCAATCGAAGACGTATTCTCTATCTCAGGCCGTGGTACAGTAGTAACTGGTCGTGTAGAAGCTGGTATCGTAAAAGTTGGTGAAGAAGTTGAAATCGTAGGTATCAAAGATACGGTTAAAACTACAGTAACTGGCGTAGAAATGTTCCGTAAATTGCTTGACGAAGGTCGTGCAGGCGAGAACTGTGGTGTTCTTCTTCGTGGTACTAAGCGTGAAGACGTACAACGTGGTCAAGTACTTGCTAAACCAGGTACAATCAAGCCGCACACTAAATTCGATGCAGAAGTATACGTACTTTCTAAAGAAGAAGGTGGTCGTCATACTCCATTCCTTAACGGTTACCGTCCACAGTTCTACTTCCGTACAACTGACGTAACTGGCGCGATCAAATTACAAGATGGCGTAGAAATGGTAATGCCTGGTGACAACGTTGAGATGTCAGTAGAGTTAATCCACCCGATCGCAATGGACCCAGGTCTACGTTTTGCGATCCGTGAAGGTGGTCGTACTGTAGGCGCTGGTGTTGTTGCTAAAGTAACTGCATAA
>NZ_JAZEZK010000054.1:0-1210 GCF_037028485.1 Acinetobacter sp. 102 | reverse complement strand
CACCAGCGTTAAAGCAACAGCGGACAAAGGCATCAACTTTGGTGGCACAACAGGCAAGAACAACTATGCCTTGGGTAGTGATATCAACGTTAAAGGCGATAGCAACATCACCAGCACGACAGTTGCAGGCGGAGTTCAACTGGGCTTAGGCGATACGTTGAATGTTAAAGATGCAATCAATGTGGGCAGTGGTGCAACCAAAGTTAAGATTGATGGCACGACCAATACCATTGGTGGTTTAAGCAACACGACTTGGAACGGCACAGCAGTATCAGGTCAAGCGGCAACTGAAGATCAATTGGCAGCAGTTGATGGCAAGTTGGGTAACTTGGACGATGCAGCGGTTAAATATGATGACCCTGCAACCAAAGACAAAGTGACTTTAGCGGGCGCAGGTGGCACCACCATTACCAATGTTAAAGCCGGTGCGGTGAACTCGACTTCGACTGATGCAATTAACGGCAGTCAATTACACGGTGTTGCAGACAGCGTTAAGAGTGCAATTGGTGGCAACACGACGATTGATGCAACGACAGGTGCAATCACGACTAGTAACATTGGTGGCACAGGTTCGAACACGATTGATGGTGCGATCACCAGCGTTAAAGCAACAGCAGACAAAGGCATCAACTTTGGTGGCACAACAGGCAAGAACAACTATGCCTTGGGTAGTGATATCAACGTTAAAGGCGACAGTAACATCACCAGCACGACAGTTGCAGGCGGTGTACAACTGGGCTTAGGCGACACGCTGAATGTTAAAGATGCAATCAATGTGGGCAGCGGTGCAACCAAAGTTAAGATTGATGGCACAACCAATACCATTGGTGGTTTAAGCAACACGACTTGGAACGGCACAGCGGTATCAGGTCAGGCAGCAACCGAAGATCAATTGGCAGCAGTTGATGGCAAGCTTGGTAACTTGGACGATGCAGCGGTGAAATATGATAACCCTGCAACCAAAGACAAAGTGACTTTAGCAGGTGCAGGTGGCACCACCATTACCAATGTCAAAGCTGGTGCGGTGAACTCGACTTCGACCGATGCAATCAATGGCAGTCAATTACACGGTGTTGCAGACAGCGTTAAGAGTGCAATTGGTGGTAACACGACCATTGATGCAACGACGGGTGCAATCACCGCAAGTAATATTGGTGACACAGGCTCGAACACGATTGATGGTGCGATCACCAGCGTTAAAGCAACAGCA
>NZ_JAZEZK010000053.1:0-1583 GCF_037028485.1 Acinetobacter sp. 102 | reverse complement strand
CACCATGACTGCAAGCACAGTCAAAATTAAAAGGCCAAGTTTGAGTTCGATCATGCTGCCACCTTTCCTTTGCTACGCTCAGCAAATAGTTGCTCGTAGTAGTTTTGACAGTGCGGAATTTTGTCTTTGATCTTCTGAATAACCGATTCATCACGCTCAATAATCACAGTCGTCTTGCGCTCTCGAATATCAATTGCTTCGACAAGATGAACCAACTGATCTATGTCATCCCAATCTTTTAAAAGTTCAGGCGGGCAAGGGAATAACCAAAAATCAACATGTGCAACTTCGCAATCGTAAAGCCACATATACGCCTGCATCTGCACGTCATAGCCTGCCTTTTTGACTTTCTCCATTGCTTCATCTTGGAAAAATGGATGTGTGCCAATATCCCAAGTAACCTTAGTGTCGATAATGAGTTTTCGCTCAAGATCAAGCACATCACACTCACCAGTGATTAGTTTATTTTCAACACGCCCTACGTGTTTTTGGTAATTGCGGAAACGCATCTTGCCTGACATTTCGATTGCTAAATCTTCTAGCAAGTTTCCTTTTGCTGTGTACTGATTACCTGTGAATGAGCGAAAGCCATATAGGTCCTCTTTCACGATGTCACGGATAGCTGATTTTGCTGTGTCGCTGATGACAGCCGCTTTAGAGCGACCATCACCAATTAATTTATGTAGAGAAGAACAGCGGAATAGTTTCATCACTGAACCTCCACTGCCACACGTTGAGCATCTGTTAGCGAATACCCATCCAAGATATAAGCCTTGTCGATTGCGCCAACATTCAACTGTTCTAGTGCTGCATTAAACTCATCGTCATTCAGTGTTGGTTTTGGTGCTTCTAAGTCTGCAATTGATTCTTGATGGTCGATGTATTCAAACTCGTCTTTATCCACATCACGAATGATTGCCTGATCTGCCATTTGAGCTTTTTGCATATCAATCGAAAGGGGTGCTTGCTTCGATAAAAGCAGCTTTAACACGGTTTTGAGCGCCATTGCTTCAAACTGGTCTTTCCACACGCCATAACCTTTTTTGGCTGTTTGGCTGTACTTATTGGCGTGCTTCATTACTTCTTCTTTACTCATGTAAAGTTCAGCAGTGAAGCCATTAATTAGCTTGAAAAACGCTACATATCCAATCGGATCACCACTTGGCTTGACCGACCAATCAAACTCATAGCCAAGCAAAGGATTTTCACTAATCAATTGACCGTTATAGACTGGCGTTGCAGCAATGCGGCTGAACTGACCAGAACGTTGTGCTAACTGGATGTATCCCTTGTACCCAAGTTGAAATTGGGCCTCAATCTTGTTTTCCTTGTTGTTCTTAAAAGGAACAATGTAGGCAAAACCAAGATTGTTATTGATTGGCAGATTCAGCGTTGCAGCCATACATGCAGCACTAAAAATAGTTTGTGGGTCAGCATTTACCAACATCGAGTTGCTGTTCACGATCTGCAATACAGACGTTGCAAAAGCAGGAGC
Source organism: Acinetobacter sp. 102 (assembly GCF_037028485.1). NCBI lineage: Bacteria > Pseudomonadati > Pseudomonadota > Gammaproteobacteria > Moraxellales > Moraxellaceae > Acinetobacter > Acinetobacter sp. 102. The sequence continues at coordinate 88 of NZ_JAZEZK010000053.1, read as the reverse complement.
ATTCTTGCCAACAAGTTCTTTTAGCTTTTCCTGAACCATTGGCTTTGCGAAAAAGTCCTTAGCGTTATGTTTTACTGGTGCATTCATC
>NZ_JAZEZK010000052.1:0-1821 GCF_037028485.1 Acinetobacter sp. 102 | reverse complement strand
AAGATACGCAACCACTTCGCTATGCTCTGCCATTTCAGCAAGCTGTAGGGCCGTATATTCGCCTTTATACGCCACATTTGCACCCTTACTCACGAGTACCTTCACCACCGCCAAATAATCGTTCTCTGCAGCAGCTTGCAATGCACTATAACCTTCATCATCGGTTTGGTTTGGATCTATCCCCTCTGCCAATAGTTGCTCTACTTGTTCCACATCACCAATGGATGCCCAATACACCAGCTCAGGAAGATGTAGTTCTTCATCATCTTCAGGGAGTGGTGAAAAAGAGTTGAGTTTCATTTAGTTCCTCTCATTTAAAAGTTAGCAGTCTCTCCATAACAATGACGGGAGCAACATATTCACTGAGTTCTTTACGATAAAGTTCTACAAAACCTTTCTTTGACCAAAATGCAAATGCAGGTTCATTTGATTGAACCACTGCAATTCTCAACCGATCACATCCCCAAGTATTCGCAAGACTCGAAATAAAATGGACTGCTTGCGGGCCATAGCCTAAACCTTGATGAGACTCTATAAATAATAGCAGTCCAATAAATACTATTGATGACTCGGGATAACCTCGCAGAAGATCAATACAACCAATTATCTGTTCTTTATGATAAATCGCGTAAAAAAACTTTGCAGTAAATGGATGTCCACTCGGTACAGCTTTTAGATCGTTTCGAGCAGCATTTTTCTCTGCGCTATATCCTTGAATGAGTTTAAAATAATTTGGACTAGCCTCAAATACAGCTTGAATACTTGCTATATCAGTTTCACTATCAGAGCAGAGAAGACGATAACTCAGCATATACTTACTATCCTAATTCTTTAAATACGGACAACTTTTGCTTATACCGCATCAAAGCTGTACTCCATTCACCATCGACCAATGGTAGGGCAGGATTTAAATAATAATTTGTTCTCAGCTGTACTCACTGCCACTAGAACATCTCCTCCCCAATAGGAAAGACGCTCTTGGCAGATTCCACAAGGTTTTAAAATTAGAATATTTGAATGTTCCGGCGCTCTACATATACAGAGGGAATGTGTAATTTTTTCATTGATTTTATGTGCCTCCAAGCATGCCCCGACTTCCATACAAAGTGATAAAGCATCATTTCGTGTTTCAGGAGCAACACTAATCAAAATTTTGCCACTCTCAGTGGCGAGTGCAACAACACCACCCCAGCCTTTAGGATAATGGCTCTCCATAAAAACTTTCGCAGCTTGAAATAACTTTTGTTCCATCGTATCTCCAAACAAAGTCATAACTTCGCAATTTTTATTGTTGATATCTCATAATAGTTGCTTCTACCGTATGGTGATTGGCTTGATGTAGCACTTTAAAACCATGTCTTTGGTATAGTGAAATATTATGGCTTTCACATTGTAAATAAAGCATGGTTACGCCTAATTCTCTGGCTTTTTCTTTTGCCATCGTAATCATTTGGCTGGCAACACCTTGTCCTCGCCATAAAGGATCAACAAAAATCCCACCGATCCAATGCTCATATTCTGGATAGTTTTTATTCTCTCGTAGCTTCAGTTCTAAAGCACCGATCAATTCATTTTCATGATGAGCTACGATTGCTAAAGGAATAACATCACGATTAGCTGATTTTTCCAGCACCTTTTGATGCATCATTTCTTCGGTAATCTGTAAAGAGAGATAAGCCCATTCGTTATAGTACCACTTTGCAATTTTTCCAATCGCTTCTGGGTGATCTACGAGCAAAGAAATTTTCATTGTATTGTTAATTTTGAGAATGATTTATCAGATTTTAGCCGATTTCTTCTACCTATTTTCGTCCACACAAT
>NZ_JAZEZK010000051.1:0-1875 GCF_037028485.1 Acinetobacter sp. 102 | reverse complement strand
TTTAAAAAGTACTTAGAGACCGAAAACCCTGTTGATTAGACACACTTCACCCTGAGGCTGACCATAATAAAATGACGATGCTTGTCCTTTACGTAGTGCACGCATGACTTCAATACCTTTAATTGTGGCATAAGCCGTCTTCATAGATTTGAATCCTAATGTGGCCCTGATGATCCGCTTTAGCTTGCCATGATCACATTCAATCACGTTATTTTTATACTTAATCTGCCTGTGCTCAAGGTCTGGTGGACATTTACCTTCCCGTTTTGGACTGCCACCATTCTCCTAGACAAATTTCGTCTATTCTTGGACTGCCACCACTCTCCTAGACAAATTTCGTCTATTCTTGGACTGCCACCACTCTCCTAGACAAATTTCGTCTATTCTTTTTGCATAGGAGAGAACATTATGAGTGGACAACGATACACCCCAGAGTTTAAAGATGAAGTTGTTAAATTGATTACTGAACGTGGATATTCTGTCACTGATGTCGCAGAACGTTTAGGCGTATCACAACACAGCATTTATAAATGGCTAAAGGCAGTGCAACCTTTACGCAACAGCCCTGATGAACATGAATTGCTCGAAGCAAAGAAAGAAATCCTTCGCCTTAAAAGTCAGCTTAAACAGACTGAAGAGGAACGGGACATCTTAAAAAAGGCCGCAAGGTACTTTGCAAGCCTGCCCGAGTAAAGTATCAGTTTATTCTGGAATACAGCCATCAATTTAAGATTAAAACGATGTGTCGAGTTCTTAAGATTGCTCGTGCTGGCTATTATGCTTGGCTACATGAACCCGAATCAGGCAGAACAATTGAAGATAGACGGTTATTACAACTAATCCGTTCTTCTTATGATGCCAGTTATGGCATCTATGGTTATCGTCGCATTACGCTGGATCTTAAAGAGTTAGGTGAAAGCTGTGGACCTAATCGTGTGTTGAAGATCATGAAAGACAATGGCATTACCGCTGTTCGAGGATATAAGAAGCATAAAAGTTATGGTCGTGGTCGTCCTCAGATTGTGCCACCTAACCATTTAAATCGAGAGTTTGTTGTAAACACACCTGATACCTCGTGGGTAACTGATATTACCTACATCCGTACTTGGCAAGGCTGGTTATATCTGGCTGTGGTTCTCGATTTATATTCAAGGAAAGTTATCGGTTGGTCAATGAAACCTACGCTTGCCAAGGATATCGTTTTGGATGCACTTTTAATGGCGGTATGGCGACGCAGACCCAATGAACCTGTGATCATACACTCAGACCAAGGCTCACAATACAGTAGCGGAGACTGGCAGAAATTCTGTCAAAAGCATAATTTAGTTCCGAGTATGAGTCGTCGTGGAAACTGTTGGGACAATGCTGTTGCTGAATCCTTTTTTAGTAGTTTAAAGAAGGAAAGAATTAAAAAGAGGATCTATAAAACACGAGAAATAGCGCGTGCAGATGTGTTTGATTATATCGAGATGTTTTACAATCGAATCAGGCGTCATTCGCACCTCGACGGAATGAGCCCAGAAGCATTCGAAGCAGCTTCAAAATGAGGCTGTCTCGTGTCTAGGATACTGGGAGCAGTCCATTTTAACCGTGATATAGCACGTCCATATGTGGGTGCTTTATCCGTGTTGATCACTTGTGGAATTTGCCACTTCTTCACATTATTTAAAATTTTTCCAAGAAAACAATATGCTGATTTGGTATTACGTCTAGAAGAAAGATAAAAATCAATGGTATCGCCACGTTGATCGACTGCACGATACAGATAAGACCATCGTCCATTCACTTTTACATAGGTTTCATCAATATGCCACGAGCTCAGATCTGTAGGATTACGCCAATACCAGCGTAAACGTTTTTCTATTTCAGGAGCAT
>NZ_JAZEZK010000050.1:0-1901 GCF_037028485.1 Acinetobacter sp. 102 | reverse complement strand
GCTTTTACTCAAAGAGCGAGATAAGTATGAACATAAAAACCAATTTGGTCAAATCAGCAATAGGAGTTGGCATAGTGACAGCACTTGCAACTGCTTACGCTTCATTGCCAAAACAGCCAGTTTACATCATGGCTCCTTTCACTGTTGATTCAATCAACGTCAAAAAAGAACAAGCCACTCTTTTAACTGCAAACGAAGAATATTCGCTTGAAGTTGATTACGTTGCATCGGTTTTTAAAGATGGCAACGGTGTAGGTCACAACTGGATTGATGTCGAAGTTAAAGAAATCAAAGATATTCGCGTCTATTCAGAAGATGGCGAAATCCAAGCATACGTTGATCGTCTCGATGTTGTAGAGATCAAGGACCTCATCGAACAAGAACTAAGAGAGCGCATTTAAGCGCTCCAGGAGAACGTCATGAATGACCCGTACAAAGAATTCGCTGTCGTAATGCTTTTCGTATTTATCGGTTTATTTGCATCACTAGTGATTCTTTACAAAGTGATCTGTCCTGCGATTTGGGGGGTGTGAGATGAATAACTACAAAATCAAAGTGAACAATGAAGCTGAAAGCAAAGAAGCTCAGGAGTTGTTTGAACAATTGGGCTTTAATTGGGCTAGTGATTATCCTGAAAATGGAGAATGGTACTCACACTTATATGCTGAAAATTCTACCTGCTGTCATTTGCCTATTTATGTTTGGAATGGTCTTGGAGATAAATTTAAAGAACTCACCCTCCCTCAACTTCGCGACCTTGTTGTGTTGCATCGCAATGATGTGAAGGATGCGAATTGGGTAACCGAAGGTGATGATCAGATTTATAAAGACTCAAGTGGCAAGTCTTTCATTTTTCGTAAACAAGGCTGGGATGAGTTGCAGCGTCATGAGATGCGTCAAGCAATGTGGGAAAAGGTTAAGCCCAAACCACAACCTACCGAAGCAGAACAAGGCCTGATTAGTGGGGCTGATGCACTCAAAGCTATGATGGAAGGAAAAAGAGTTCTTTATTCTGGATATAAAAATCAGGATTGGGATACAGCTCTTAACTGCAACTTGGGTGTTTTTCTTAAGCATGAAAAGTTCCCTGATTTTAGTTTCAAGATCGTGCCCCGCACCATAAAGCTTGAGCTAGAGATTCCTGCCTGCGGGAGAAACTACAAACATGGTCAATTTATTTGGATTTTAAACAGCTTAGAACCAAATGAATATTGCTCAGTAATACTTGATGAATCAGATGAATTACCAGCCTATTGGTGGGAAACAGAAGAAGAAATCAAGCAAGTTGTTGCGGCGCTTAGGGGGATTAAGGGATGAGTTATTGGTACGACACTATTCAACAAAGCCTTTATGACGCTGGATTTGAGCCGAGTAAAGAGCAAATAGAACAAATAGTTGAAGATGTAAAAATTGCTATCTCTATGGAGTCCGAGGCAACAGGATCTGTTCATATTCAGCCATTTAACGATGCTGAACGAGAACTTAAAAAACTTAAGGCAGAACGTGAGCAAGAGAGAATATTCCAAGCGTCTTCTGAGCCATGCAAATACTGCATTGATGGGTTATCTAAAGATGGTTGGGGGCGTAGTTGGACATGTACTTACTGCAACGGCAAAGGCCGTGTAGTTAACAACTAAAGGAGCCACAACAATGAACGCTCAATCATACATCAAAGAGTTGTCACAGAAAGATTTCAACTCACTTGAACAAGTAGTCGAGTTCGCTTTTCAGTTCAATGTGATCAGCTCTAAAGAATACCGTGAATGGCAAGAGACTATCAGAAATGTCGAAGCCAAAAAAACAGAACAGCTTTTAAAAGTTTTAGCAGCCTAATGAGAACAAATCTGCGCAATTTATCCAAAAAGTAAGGAAATTGTGCAGATATTTGCTCGGAGAATAGA